>CAZGAU010000182.1:0-9734 GCA_964523725.1 uncultured Saprospiraceae bacterium | reverse complement strand
ACGCTGGATGTATCGGCATTGCCCAGGGGCTTGTATATCTGCACGTTTCAGGATGAAAATGGTATTGTGATATCGAAAAAGTTGATAAAGCAATAAAACTTACACCGCACCCGGCGGCGCTTGTTGTTGCGTTGCCAGCCAGATCAATATCATCAGGGAAAGTACGGCCAGCCAAAAGCGGATGTCATTGTAGAATGAAGTGTTTTTTTCGCTCATAGTATGTGTTTGATGTTTGGGTTTAACCAATTTGCAGCAAAAAGGATACCATAGCGATTTATTGTAATGTAAATGAAGTTGGAGGTACGAAGTTCGAAGTACGTTTACGATACTAATTTGAAGAGGAATGTTGCCCGCCTGCCGGTGAGGCATGGAATAATGAAGTATTGGAGAGATGTGCAACCAGCCCTTTGTTGATGCGCTTTACAAGCATTGGACCTTCATAGATCAAACCGGTATAAACCTGTACCAGCGAAGCGCCGGCCGCCAGTTTTTCGATTGCATCCTCAGCTGAGGCAATACCGCCCACGCCAATGATGACAAGGGTTTCCCCGGATTTTCCACGCAGATAACGGATCACTTCAGTCGCGCGTGCACGCAAGGGTTGTCCACTCAAGCCGCCCGCGCCTATGGCTGCTGCATTTTCTTTCAATCCTTCGCGACTAATGGTGGTATTGGTAGCAATGACGCCCGCAATGCCGGTATTTTCTACAATTTCCACAATATCATCGAGTTGCGCATTGGTCAGGTCGGGTGCTATTTTGAGCAGAATTGGCTTGGGTGTTGGTTTCTGGCGATTTAAATCCTGGAGCGTTTGCAGCAGCTGTGTCAAAGGCTCTTTATCCTGCAAAGCCCGCAAGCCGGGGGTATTCGGTGAACTTACGTTGACCACGAAGTAATCCACGTAAGGGAAGAGTTTTTCAAAGCAAATGGTATAATCCTCCACCGCTTGTTCGTTGGGCGTATCCTTGTTTTTACCGATGTTGCCGCCGATGATAAGTCCCTCAGGTCGAGGCTTTTGCAAATTTCGCACCAACGCGTCGATTCCGTCGTTATTAAAACCCATGCGATTGATGAGCGCTTCATCCTGGGGTAAGCGGAATAGGCGAGGTTTGGGGTTTCCGCTCTGCGGTCGCGGCGTCACCGTGCCTACCTCAATAAAACCAAAACCCAGTGCCGACATGGTGTGGAAATGCTCGCCATTTTTATCAAAACCCGCCGCCAGTCCGACTGGGTTTTTAAAAATCAGACCAAACAATTCCTTTTTCAGATTAGGATGCTCAAATTGGTAAAATCGCCGAATTAAATAACCCAAGCCCGGAATCGCCAGCGCTATTTTGAACAACATCAGCGTCAAATGATGCGCCTTTTCGGGCGCGAAAAGGAAGAAAAACGGCTTGAGCAGAAGCTTATACAATGCTGATTTCTTTTGAGTTATACTTTAGCAAATCTGCTAACTTTTTCCAGTTCTCTTTTTAAAGCCTGGTAGGTAACATCTGAGACAGAAGTCAATGGAATGCGCACTTCTTTGTTGCCCAATCCCAGGATTTCCATTGCTGCCTTGATGCCGGCCGGGTTGCCTTCTGTGTAAAGCCAGGGATGCACGTCCAATAACTCCAGGTTAAGCCGGCGGGCGGTATCCAGATCACCGGTGAGCGCAGCCCGTACCATATCGGAGAATTGCGCCGGTAAAGCATTGGCAATCACCGAGATAACCCCGTCGCCGCCGCTGGCAATGATCGGCAGGGTCAGCGGATCGTCACCAGAAAGCACCAGGAGATGCTCGGGTCGGTTTTTCAGGATTTTCATGGATTGCACCACATCGCCGGAAGCTTCCTTAACAGCAACAAACTTTTCGCTGGCATGCGCCAAACGCAGCACGGTGTCCGGCAGCACGTTGGAGTTGGTTCTTCCCGGTACATTGTAAATGATGATCGGGATCGGCGACACTTTTTCAATCGCCATATAATGCTGGAAGATACCTTCCTGCGAGGGCTTGCTGTACGCCGGGCTGCTCGACATGATCGCGTCGATACCGTCGAAATTGTAGTTTTGAATCTTGGTCACCAGCGAATCGGTAAAATTGCCACCAAAAAATCCGGCGACAATCGGTACCCGTTTGGCAACGGTTTTGATCGTAAAATCCAGTACATCCCGGCATTCCTGAGAGGTCAGGGTAATTGCTTCGCCGGTAGTGCCCAACGATACTACATATTCCACGCCCCCGGCAATCACATGTTCGATAATGCGTTCGAGGGTAGGATAATCGATTGTTTTATTTTTGAAAGGCGTGACCAGCGCAACGCCGGTGCCTCTAAATTTCTGCTGCTTCATGTCGCGTATTGGTCTTGGCTAAAACTAATTCCATTTGTTTGATAAATGCCTGTAAATCAGCTCTTCCAGTGTCAATCATAATATCGTAACAAAACGTATTGTCTGAAACCGGCCCGACCCGCAAAGTGGCTTTGGACATCGTAGAGATGTATTCAAAATAAGGCTTGGTGGTAGTTGAAAGCACCAGCAACCAATCGAAGGGTTGTTGTACAAAATTCTGCACAAGCTCACCCCCGGGACGCCCAGCCCAATCCAGATTTTTCAGATTGAAGTATTTGAACGTAAAGTTCGTATCTTCCAGCTTACTGTCGAAGAAACCCAGTCGCTTCACGCGCTTGCCGCTGTCGCGTAGTTGATCGGCATATTCCAGCACGATATTGCGCGTTTCGAGATCAGTTGCATTAAACAAAATGCCGATAGATTGCGCATTTTCAAAACTAACAGGCTTTTGCTTGCTGCGTGGTTGCTTGCGCAAATTATTAAGCGATTGGCGAAAAAAGTATGTACGAATGTTTTTAAACATTGTTTAATATATAAGCGGCGGAATGAATGCCAATTATAATCAAAAGTTTGCCAGACAAATTGCTTCAGCGTGTAAAGTTGAAGCTGAAATTTAGCTCATTTCAAAATGCTGCTCGCTGTAAACTGCTTACTTCTTCTCCTCTTCCACTTTGTCCTCCACCACATCATAAACGCCCATACTAGCATATTTATTGATGCGTGCTTCGATGCGATCATCCGGTGTCATATCCTGTACTTCGGCAATAGCTTTTTTGATTTGACGCTTCAGCATTTTAGCCATTTCTTCCGGGCTACTGTGCGCGCCACCCACAGGTTCTTTGATAATTCCGTCAATCAAGCCAAATTGGTGCATATCATCTGCGGTGAGCTTGAGCGCTTCGGCTGCTTTTTCTTTATAATCCCAGCTATGCCAGAGGATGGACGAACAAGACTCCGGAGAGATCACCGAATACCAGGTATATTCCAGCATATAAACACGATCGCCCACACCAATGCCCAGGGCACCACCTGAAGCTCCTTCACCGATCACCACGCAAATAATAGGCACGCGTAACTGCGCCATTTCAAACAAATTCCGGGCGATGGCTTCTGCTTGTCCGCGTTCTTCCGCTTCAAGCCCAGGGTAAGCACCCGGGGTGTCGATCAATGTAACTACCGGAAAATTAAAGCGTTCCGCCATTTTCATTAAACGCAAAGCTTTGCGGTATCCTTCGGGATTGGCCATGCCAAAATTACGAAACTGGCGCATTTTGGTATTCACACCCTTTTGATGCCCGATCATCATCACCGTTTGACCGTCGAGATTTACCAAACCACCCACGATTGCCTTGTCGTCTTTTACGTAGCGGTCGCCGTGCAATTCAACAAATTTCCGGCTCATCTGATTGATATAATAAAGCGTGTATGGCCGTTCGGGGTGGCGCGATATTTGCACCTTTTGCCAACCAGTTAAATCGTTATAAAGTTCTTTTCGCTTATTTTTGATCTTGGTTTCCAACTCTTTGATCATGACCGAAACGTCGATCTCACCTTCCTCGCCGACCTGCTGTATCTTTTCGAGTTGCTCATATAAGCTTTCCAAGGGTTGTTCAAAATCTAAAAAAACCATAATACCCGATTTTTTTGGTAATTTGTTTACGGGTTTGGTGGGGTTATTTTCAAAATTAGAAAACAAAGTTAGCAATAAGGGGATAGGAAATAAGGCGGGCTGCAACTTTTTTTAATTTTTTTTAGTTCAGATATTGCGCGGTATTGAAAACTGTTATACATTTGCACTCGCGCTGATGAAACGGCGGTTTAAGGTCTGGTAGTTCAGCTGGTTAGAATACGTGCCTGTCACGCACGGGGTCGCGGGTTCGAATCCCGTCCAGACCGCTAAAAAAGCTCGGAGTTTATCCGGGCTTTTTTCATTTCCAAAAAACGCCTATCTTTTCCTCCATGAAACAATTCTCCACCGAGCAAATCAATTCCTTTTTAGAATACAGCATATTTATTCCTTTTTTGAAAGCCTGCTTTCAATCTGCCGCAATTACTGTCCCCGATCGCACGCATCACGAGCTGCCGCACGGCACCCTGCTAATGATGCCCGCCTGGAATGAGCAGTTTCTGGGCATCAAACTAGCCACGGTGCATCCCGAAAATGTGAACCGGCCTTCGATCCACGCCACTTATATTCTACAATCCGCAAAAACGGGTGACCCCTTGGCAGTCTTCGAAGGCAAAGCGTTGACGATCAAGCGAACCGCCGCGGCCTCGGCTTTGGCGGCTTCTTTTCTGGCTCCTGAAAACGCAACCAAAATGCTGATGATTGGCAACGGCGCGCTCGCTCCAGAAATCATCAAGGCACACGCCACGGTGCGCCCCATCCGCGAAGTCTTGATCTGGGGTAGAAACCCCGGGCACGTGGAACAATTAATCCAGTCAACACATTGGGATAACCTACAAGTACAAAAAGCTGAAAACCTGCAAGATGCAATGAAATGGGCAGATATTATCAGTTGCGCGACGCTCAGTAAAACGCCCTTGGTGCAAGGTGGCTGGCTAAAACCTGGTCAACATATCGATCTGGTGGGAAGCTACAAGCCTGACATGCGCGAAGCGGATGATGCTGTGATGCAACGCGCTGCCATTTTTGTGGATACGCCTCTGGCGATGAAGGAGTCCGGAGATTTGGCGCTGCCTTTAAAAAACGGTATAATTTCGCACCAAGATATTCAAGCTGATTTAAAAGCATTATGCATTGGAAATCAATCAGGTAGAAAAAATAAATCGGAAATTACCGTGTTTAAATCAGTCGGGCTGGCCCTGGAAGATTTGGCAGCGGCGGCTTTTATTTTTCAGAAAACGGAATAACCAACCTCAAATATGTCCACTTTTCTAAATATTCAAAATACTGATTTTCAAGAAATAAAACAGCGATTCCCGCCAACTATCAAAACCATCGATATGCACACCGGCGGCGAACCGCTCCGCGTGGTAATCGAAGGCGCGCCTAGGATAAAAGCCGATTCAGTATTGGCATATCGCCAGCAAATGCGGGCCCATCACGACGATTTTCGAAGAAAAATTATGTGGGAACCGCGTGGACACGCCGACATGTATGGCTTGATTTTATTGCCTCCGGAACGCCCGGACTCAGATTTTGGGGTGCTCTTTTTGCACAATGAGGGCTACAGCACGATGTGCGGTCATGCCACCATCGCCATTGCCAAACTGGCGGTTATGCTGGGCTGGGTGGAAAAGGCAGAACCCATCACTTCTATGAAAATTGATGCGCCCTGCGGGCAATTGGAGGCTTTTGTGGAGATCGAAAAAAGCGAAATTCGGTCGGTTTATTTTCACAACGTGCCTTCGTTTACGGCTGGATTAGATCAGATCGTACAATTGCCTGATGGTCAAAAGCTTCGTTACGACCTGGCTTATGGCGGCGCGTTTTATGCATATGTAAATGCGAAAGATGTCGGAATCGAACTGATCCCCGAAAATTATCGCCGGCTCATCGACAAAGGCATGGAAATCAAGCGCGCAGTGGTGCAACAGCAAACCATCGAACATCCCTTCGAAGCCGACCTGTCTTTTTTATATGGTACTATTTTTATAGATGAAAGTCAGAATCCCAGCTACCACAGCCGGAATGTCTGTATTTTTGCGGATGGTGAGGTCGATCGATCGGCTACAGGCTCCGGCGTATCGGGCCGGGCAGCGATCCACTTTGCCAGAAAGGAATTAAATCTCGGTCAATCCATTGAAATTGAGAGCATTACAGGCTCTACAATGGTGGTTAGCGTACAAAAGTCCATTGAATTTGGCGGCTACCCGGCGGTTATCCCCAGCGTTAGCGGCGATGCCTGGGTTCATGGATTCAGCGAATTTACGTTTGATCAGAATGATCTTTTTGTGGATGGTTTTTTCCTCCGTTAAAATTAAAAATCAAATATTTAAAAATTACAAAATATCATCATGAGTGATCTATACCAATGGTTCACCCTATTACATCCAATCGTACAGGCACTGATCGCTACGCTTTTCACCTGGGGCGTCACAGCGCTGGGGGCATCGTTGGTTTTTTTCTTTCGGAAAGTTGAGCAAAGAGTACTGGATGCCATGATGGGCTTTGCTTCCGGCGTGATGATTGCGGCAAGTTTCTGGTCTTTGCTGGCGCCGGCCATTGCCATGAGCGAAGAATATAGTAGCCTGCCTAACTGGCTTCCACCATTGATCGGTTTTTTGGCAGGTGGCGTTTTTCTGGCGATGACCGATAAAATTCTGCCGCATTTGCATCCCAATTTCAGCATCAAGGAAGCCGAAGGTCTGCCCACCAAATGGAAACGAAAAATATTGCTAGTGTTGGCTATTACGCTTCATAATATTCCTGAAGGTTTGGCGATTGGTGTAGCCTTTGGGGCGGTGGCATCAGGCATGGAATCTGCTTCGCTCGGTGCCGCGATTGCGCTGGCGCTGGGTATTGGTTTGCAGAACTTCCCGGAAGGTACGGCGGTTTCCTTGCCCTTGCATCGAGACGGCATGCCCAAAGGCAGGGCTTTTTTCTGGGGACAGTTATCCGCAGCGGTAGAACCAATTGCAGCGGTACTGGGGGCGGCGCTGGTTTTGACCATGCAACCTGTACTCCCATATGCCTTGTCTTTCGCGGCCGGAGCCATGATTTTTGTGGTGATTGAAGAATTGATTCCCGAGGCGCATCGTGCAGGGCACGCAGATTTGGTGAGCTATGCGACCTTGATCGGATTTGCCGTGATGATGACCCTGGATGTGGCGCTTGGGTAGAAAATATTATTTGTTTATCAGAACCCGTTTGGTTAGAATGCCTTCCTCCGCGCGGATTCTGATTAAATAAATGCCGGGCTGGAAAGCATCTGTTGCCAACTGGATATAATCTGAACGGATGGGCTCCATGCTTACCCGTTGACCCTGAGCGTTAAAGACTTCTACATACTCGCCATGCATATTGCGAAGATGAACGTACACGCGATCCCGCGCGGGATTTGGGTAAACCTCTATATTTCTGGCAATATTTCGCGCATCTTGAGCAAGAATATCGTTGATAAGGATCGTCGAATCACCGTCTGCATCGCTTTCGAAAGGCAGTTCTCGACCACTGGCATTCAGTAATTTCAGGGGCTCCACTCTACCATTGAAAGGTATTTCTTCGATTTCACGGCCACCAATAATGTCACTGCTGGTGATGAAGCTCACGGTTCCGATTTTCCCAAAGCCTGAAACGTTTTTCCCGTTTTGGCGACTGATGACCACATTCAGCCTCCCTTTATCAGATCCCTGCGCCTTTTGTGATATTTCCACTTCGTTGCCTCCACCCAGAAATGACTGCGCATTATAAGTAAAAACTGCAGAACCGGGTATAATCAGATCCGCGTCAAACACAACATCGAATGCTACGGCATAGATATCATTTGCAGGAATTTCCTGAGAACCAATAAAAACATCGGCAGTGAATTGCACACGTTGGTTGTCCAGGATATAAACTTTGTCTTCGGTAAATTTCAGGTAAATAGAGGGCGTTCCCGTTTGTGCGAAAGTATCGAACGAAAGAGTGAAAATAGCCAAAATGCCTGCACAGATTGAGAGAAAGAAACGCATTCTTTAATGTTTGAGCCTCTTTGATGTTACAAAAATGGAAATTTTTTCCCTTCTTTGAAAGAACAATTTCCCAAATTTGTTCTGAAAGGTACAGCTTTTTTCACTTAAAAGTGGCTGTTCTTCAAGTTTTTGTTGCGGTTGCCCGACATTTTTTGTTTATCCGGTTTAAAATTAAAACGAAATAAAAAATTATTCGTAAATCGTATTTTGCAAAAGCAGACTCGGAATATGCCTAGTAAAAAACTGGTCACATTGCTCGAAACTTTATCCGGGCACGATCTGAACCGGTTCAGAAAGTTTCTGGCGTCTCCTTATTTTAATGAAAGTAAGGAACTGGAAATACTTTTGGACTGGATAGCAACTGAGCATTCTAAAAAGGAAAATTCCGAGGATAGTCTGGCCGCAAAACAAGCTATTTGGAAAAAAATCTTTGGCAAAAAGCCTTACAACGATGGTCATATGCGCCGCCTGATCTCCGAGCTTATCCGGCATATACTGGACTTTCTGGCTTTAGAATATTATCGTAAAGACCCCATTCAGGAGCAAATTTTGTTGCTCGATATTTTAAACGAACCAGCGTATGCCTTACCCTTCGCCGGCGTTTTGCGCCAAGCAGAGGCTTTGCAGGAAAAATCGGGTTTGCAAAACAGCAAATACCATTATTTTCAATACCGGATTGAAGAGTATGTATATCAATACATTGAAAAAACCGACCGCAACCCAGAGATGCTGAATAAATTGGAAAGTGCAGACTTTCATCTGGATTGTTATTACATTATACAGAAGCTTCGGCATTATTGCGATATTCTTGGGTATCACAATTTCTTATCAACTCAAATGACCGTACAGCTTCCAGCCAATTTCCTGACCTGGATTGAAGAAAATAAATATCTAGAAGCGCCCGCCGTTCACATTTATTTCCTGATAACCAAAATGCTTTTATCGCCCGAGGATGAAAGTTTCTTTCTCGAATTAAAAAATTTACTCCTCACAAAAGAAAAATTATTTCAAAAGCCTGAATTAAAGAGCTTTTACGTACATCTGCTTAATTATTGTATTGATAAAAAGATCAACCTCGGAAAACCGGACTTTTTCTATGAATTATTCGACATTTTTAAAACGGTTTTGGATCGGGAAATTCTCCTGGAAAATGGATTAATTAATCCGCAGGATTATAAAAACATTATTACGGTCGGCTTGCAAGTAAAAGAATTCTCCTGGGTGGAAAATTTCATCCAAACTTACACCGAAAAACTCCCGCCCGAAGAGCAGGAAAATGCCAAGATTTATAATCTCGCTAAAGTGTATTTTCAACAAAATCAATACAATAAGGTAATCGAGCTGCTCCGCGAAGTGGAATATCAAAATCATACTTATGCCCTGGGCGGAAAATTAATGTTATTAAAAACTTATTATGAGCTAAATGAATATTTGGCCCTGGATTCATTAATCGACAGCTTCCGTATTTACCTCAGGCGTAATAAAATGATTTCCAAAGAGGTACGCCAGCAATATATGAATGTGTTGCGCTTTGTAAAAAAACTCTCGAAGGTGATGCCAGGAGATAAGGATGTCATCGCCAAAATTCGCCGCGAGATTGATAATTGCAATGCCCTCGCAGATAAAAACTGGATTTTGCAGAAAATTGCAGAGTTGGAAGGGTGAAACTTATCTTTGGGCTGTTTAATAGTAAATGTAAATTTATTTAAGTAGTCAGACAGTTTTACAGTCGACCGTCGAAAGTCAAATTAAGCTGACAACCAACT
>CAZGAU010000181.1:2778-9841 GCA_964523725.1 uncultured Saprospiraceae bacterium | reverse complement strand
TATGTCTGCGACCGCCAATGTAATGGAATTCAAACGAGGAAACCTAAGCGACGAAAAGCTCCTGGAACTGTATCAACTCCTTCTCAAGCCCCGTATGATCGAAGAGAAAATGCTGATCCTGCTGCGTCAGGGCAAGGTAAGCAAATGGTTTTCGGGCATCGGGCAGGAAGCGATTTCGGTGGGTGCGACGGCCGCGCTGCTCAAGGATGAATTGGTATTTACCCTCCACCGAAACCTGGGTGTTTTCACTACCCGCGAAGTACCACTGGATCGGCTCTTGTCGCAATGGCAGGGCAAGGCGAACGGCTTCACCAAAGGGCGTGACCGCTCGTTTCATTTTGGCACCATGGAATATGGCATTGTGGGGATGATTTCGCATTTGGGGCCGCAGTTGTCGCTGGCGGCAGGCGTGGCTTTAGCGCATAAACTGAAGCAGGAAGGGCGCGTATCACTTGCGTTCAGCGGCGAAGGCGGCACCAGTGAGGGCGAATTTCACGAGGCGTTGAATACGGCGGCGGTCTGGCAACTGCCGGTGATTTTTTTGATCGAAAACAATGGCTACGGGCTTTCCACGCCAACCAATGAGCAGTATCGCTGCGAAAATATCGCCACCCGCGGCATCGGTTATGGTATGAAATCGGTCATTATTGATGGTAATAATATTCTGGAAGTTTATAATACGATTGCCAGGCTGTCAATTGAAATGCGCGACAAGCCAGAGCCGGTACTCCTGGAATGTCGTACTTTCCGCATGCGCGGACACGAGGAGGCATCGGGAACTAAGTACGTTCCCAAGGAATTGATGGATGCCTGGGCGGCAAAGGATCCGCTATCGAATTACGAAAATTTCTTGCTCGAAGAGGGCATTCTCACCAAAGATAAGATTGAAAGTATTCGCAAGGAGTTGAAAAAATGGATCGACAAATCCTGGGAAACTGCAAATAATGAGCCTCTCATTGAGCCTGATTTGGAAATAGAACTCGCAGATGTGTATGCGCCCCATCAGCAAAATATTGTCAAACCGGCTTCTGCCAAAACAACCAACAAGCGTTTTATCGACGCTATTTCCGACGGACTGCGGCAGGCAATGGAAACACACGATAACCTAGTACTGATGGGGCAGGACATTGCCGACTACGGCGGGGTGTTCAAGATTACTGATGGCTTCGTCAAACAGTTTGGAAAAGAGCGAGTTAGGAATACGCCCCTTTGCGAAAGTGCTATTATCGGCATTGGTTTAGGTCTGAGCCTGAAAGGTCATAAAGCAATGGTGGAAATGCAGTTCGCTGATTTTGTGAGCTGCGGCATGACGCAAATTGTGAACAATCTCGCCAAATTACACTATCGCTGGGGGCAACCCGCAGATGTGGTCATTCGCATGCCAACCGGCGCAGGTACCGGTGCGGGGCCTTTCCATTCACAAAGCAATGAAACCTGGTTTACACATACACCGGGCTTGAAAGTCGTTTATCCATCCAACCCTATCGACGCAAAAGGCTTGCTGTTGGCGAGTTTTGCCGACCCCAATCCGGTGATGTATTTTGAGCACAAAGCTTTGTATCGTAGTATTTCTGCGGATGTGCCGGACGATTATTACACTGTGGAAATTGGTAAAGCCAAGATCGTGCGCGCCGGATCGGAGGTTTCCATTATTACCTACGGTTACGGGGTGCAATGGGCGCAAAAAGTAGTGGAAGAGCTCGGCATTGATGCAGAAATTCTGGATTTGCGTACTTTATTACCACTTGATTATGAGGCAATTGATGCAACTATAAAGAAAACCAACCGTGCCATCATCTTGCATGAAGACACGCTCTTCGGCGGCTTGGGCGGAGAGATCGCGGCCTATATTTCAGAGCATTTGTTTGAATACCTGGATGCACCCGTGCTGCGTGCTGCGAGCCTCGATACGCCGGTGCCATTTTCTACCGCTTTGGAAAAACAGTTTTTGCCGGTGGAACGATTTAAAATGCAATTGCAAAAGCTCATTGATTATTGATATTGGATGTTTATTTCTTGGATAATAGTTCGTATCTCTTTACCGGCATCCAACAAACCATTTCCTAGCTGGAACCGACCGAAAACTCCTGAATTTGGACATATTCGTTAAATTATTCTTTAACATTTTCTTTGAACTGAACAATTTTGTATGTAATTTTGGCAGCAGAGAGAAGAATTCTTTGCATACCAAGAATCCGCCCCCACCTAAAAAATTTTTCTAAAATTTCACATTGAGCTTCCAGGCTATCTTTGAGACAAAATTAGTGTGTAACTTTGCACCTCAACAAAAGAGGTGAAAGAGTTATGAATTTGGAAAATGTAATAGCCGTGACCGGCATGTCTGGTCTGTATCGTATGGCTGCTAACCGCGCTAATGGTCTCATCGTTGAAGAATTAGGCTCCGGTAAAAGAAAGTTTGCTCCAGCGAGAAAACATCAGTTCACGCCCCTGGAATCCATAGGCATTTATACCAATGATGGAGATACCACGGATTTGAAAAACGTGTTCTCGAAAATGCAAGAGCAAATTGATAGCCATCCGCCTGTAGATTCGGATGCTTCCCCGAAAGAACTGCATGAATACTTTGCAAATATTTTGCCCAATTATGACCGAGACAAAGTAAACACAGGTGACATCAAGAAAATCGTCAAGTGGTTTGGAATATTGAACGACCAGGGAATGCTAAGTTCTGAAACGAACGAAAGCGCCGCCGGGAAGAAGAATAAGTCTGACTGAGGCAGTAGTAACAGGCTTTCCGGCAGTGCTCTCAGGCAGAACCGCAAGCCCTGCAAGCATACTATAAAAATAAGCAGCAACATGGACGTTACTACCCTGCCCGCACCAAGGAAGAAAGAGTTTTTACCGGAAGGCTTCAAACTGACAGTTTGGTCAAAGCTGAAACCTTATTATGAGGAACTGCTGAAGCGCCCCGTACAGCATGCAGCCGATCTGGAAAAGTGGATTTGGGATAAAAGTGAACTGGATGCTACTGTGAGCGAAGCCTTTGCTTGGCGCTACATCCGTGTAACTATTGACAGTAATGATCAGTCGGCTATTGAACTGTATCAATACGCGGTGCAGGAACTATATCCAAAAATTGCTATTATTGAACATGATTTGCATCAAAAACTGATCGATTCGCCTTATCTGGATGCGCTCAATTCCCAAGTATTCTTTACTTATATCCGCAATATCCGCAATACAGTGGAACTGTATAGCGAGGCGAATCTTCCGCTAGCCACAGAGGTGCAGTTGCGCTCGCGTGAATATGGAAAGATTTTTTCTGAAATGACAATTGGCATCAACGGTAAGCAAATGACGCTGCAAAAAGCCAATTCGTTGCTGGAAGAAACTGATCGCAACTGCCGCGAAGCGGTTTACCACAAAATTAATACCCGGGTATTGCAGGATGCAGAACCGCTGGAGGATTTGTTTGACGAACTGCTCCGGAAGCGCCAGCAAATTGCGCTGAATGCGGGTTTCGAGAATTTTCGGGATTATAAATTCCAGTCTTTAGGTCGATTCGATTATACGGCTGCCGATTGTTTGGAGTTCCACGATTCGATTGCACATGAAATCTTGCCGCTGGTGGATAGTTTGAATGAGCACCGGCAAAAAGCGCTGGGCTTAAAAAAACTACGACCATGGGATTTGAATGTGGATACAAGTGGCAAGGCTCCGCTCCGTCCTTTTGAAAATTCCGAAGATTTACTGGCCAAAGCCACCGAATGTCTGTCGCGGCTGCATCCTTCGTTTGGTGAAGTGCTTACCACGATGAAAGAAATGGGGCATTTAGATTTGGAATCTCGCCCCGGCAAGCGTCCCGGCGCCTACAACATGCCCTTGCACCTGTCTGGCGTGCCCTTCATTTTTATGAATGCGACGAACCTTCAGAATGATATTCGTACCCTCATGCACGAAAGCGGTCACGCTGTGCACGCATTTTTGATGCGAAAGCAAAAACTGAATGCCGCCCAGCGTCTTCCTTCCGAGATTGCAGAACCGGCTTCTATGACAATGGAACTGGTGGCGATGGAACACTGGGATGTATTTTTCCAGAATGAAGATAATCTCCGCCGTGCCAAGATCAATCAATTGGAAAACGTGTTACGCATTTTACCCTGGATTGCCACCATTGACAAATTCCAGCATTGGGTATACACCCATCCAAATCATACCCGCGCCAAACGTAAAGCCGAATGGATGAAAATCTACCTTGAATTCAGTCCGGAAAATGTGGACAGAAAAGGCTTGGAGCAATATTCCGAGTATCTTTGGCATAAGCAGTTACATATCTTTGAGTCGCCCTTTTATTCAATTGAATACGGGATGGCACAATTAGGTGCTATTGCCATCTGGAAACAATTTAGGGACAACCCCACACTGGCGATCGAAAAATATATCGAAGCCCTGAGCCTTGGCTACAGCAAAACTATTGGCGAAGTGTACGAAACAGCAGGTATTGCTTTCGACTTCTCGCGAGCTTACGTGAGTGAACTAGGTGCCTTCGTAAAAGCTGAGTTGGATATTTTGCTAGACTGAGGGAAAATAGCCCTCTCAGTTAATTTAAAAACTTGAGGGCTATTTTCTCTTTAGTTTTCAAGCCTGCTTTATTTTAAATTTCCGAATTCGGACTTCCGGCTTCGAACTAATCTTCATCAACGCCATTGTCAGATTCTCCACTATTCAGATCTTCATCATCTGTTGCTCGCGCTCTGATGCCATTAAGAATAAGCTTTTCCTTGATCTTTTGCTCAATTTCCTTCGCTACCTCCGGGTTATCGGCAAGGAATTGTTTGGCAGCCTCGCGTCCCTGAGCGATCTTAGCATCTTCGTAGCTGTACCAGGCCCCACTTTTCTGGATGATATCCTGATCGACACCCATATCCACAATTTCGCCGGTTTTGGAAATTCCTTCACCGAACATGATATCGAATTCAGCAACCCGGAACGGCGGCGCCACCTTGTTTTTCACTACTTTCACACGCACGTGGTTACCGGTAATATTCCCTTCCTTATCTTTAATACCGGAGCCGGATTTGCGAATATCCAAGCGAATAGAAGCATAAAACTTCAAGGCATTACCACCAGTGGTCGTTTCGGGGTTACCAAACATGACGCCGATTTTCTCACGTAGCTGATTGATAAAGATACAAGTACAGCCAGTACGACCAATTGAGGCGGTAAGTTTACGCATCGCCTGTGACATCAGACGCGCTTGCAAACCCATTTTCGAGTCGCCCATTTCGCCTTCGATTTCACCGCGCGGCACCAGCGCTGCTACTGAGTCGATGACGATAATGTCAATCGCGCCGGAACGAATCAAGTTTTCAGCAATTTCCAGCGCTTGTTCACCATGGTCAGGTTGAGAAATCAGCAAGTTTTCCACATCTACGCCCAAGGCTTTGGCATAAAAACGGTCAAAAGCGTGCTCCGCATCAATAAATGCAGCGATACCGCCTTGCTTCTGGCATTCGGCAATGGCGTGGATGGCCAGTGTCGTTTTACCTGAAGATTCGGGGCCATAGATTTCAATCACGCGTCCCCGCGGAAATCCATTGACGCCAAGCGCCACATCCAGTCCCAATGAGCCGGTAGGTATGGTTTCCACATCAATAACCTGCTTGTCGCCCAGGCGCATGATGGTTCCTTTGCCGTATGTTTTGTCCAAACGATCAATCGTGGACTGGAGGGCTTTGAGTTTAGCTTCTTTATCCTTTGACATGTATTTTGATTTTTAAGGCACAATTGTTTAGAAACGAAGCAAATTTAAACTTTTTGTTGTTTTAAAACAATAGTTGCCATTATTTTTTTGGAAAAATAGTAAAACAAATTAACATTGCTTTGGAAATAAATGACGCCATTTAAAAGATTTGACGTTAATTGGATGAAGTAGTCACATAATCACCCACTATTTTTTTACAACCGCAAATTAAAATTTCGTGAAACCAATATTAAGCCTTCTATTCTTGTTTTTTTCAATTCCTATCCTCGCCCAGCAATGGACGCAGGCATTGCAATGGAGCGGCTTGGGCAGTGAAACCTGCGATGGCTTGGAGGTTGCACCCGATGGCTCGGTTTTTCTGACTGGCACTTTTCAAAACAATCTTGTTGCAGACAGCCAAGTGTTGCAATCACGCGGCGAAAGCGATATTTTTTTGTTTAAAACCAATGCTCAGGGCAAGGTCCTTTGGGCAAAGCGCGCCGGAAGCTCCCTCGCCGACGAAGTCACGGCAATGACCCTGGACAAAAACGACCACCTAATTTGTGCCGGAAGCTTTCGTCTGGAAGCCGATTTTGACAACCTGATTTTGAATGCAACCCAAAATCCAAAGGCAATTTTTGTGGTGAAATACAATTCAAGTGGGCAATTGATTTGGGGCAAAAGCCTGAGCGGCGGCGGTTTGAAAGATGCCGATGCAATCGCTTGCGACGTCGAGGGCAACATTTTCCTGACCGGGCATTTCCAAGATTCGCTGACGGTGGTGGATACTACACTCTACGCTTCAGGTAGAACCGACTTTTTTTTGGCAAAATTATCCCCGGATGGAAATTTGATCTGGGCACTCGGGCAGGGGCAAAGCGGCGACACCCGCGCCACGGCGCTAGGGCTGACCGCTGACGGAGACGCCATCGTAGCCGGCTATTTCAATGACACGACCCGCATCGCCGATACGGTGCTTACCGCCAACACCGATGATCGGGATATGTTTCTGACTCGAGTTTCTAAAAACGGGCAGCCCCTTTGGGCTAAAAAAGCTGGCGGTGTGTTTGATAAAGACGTTACCGGGCTGGTGTTGGATGATGCGGATAATATTTTTATTGTAGGCTATCTTGTAGGCGTGATGCGGCTCAGCGAAGATTTGACGATTCAAAGCAGCACTGGCAATCCAGACTTTTTCCTGTTGAAATATCAACCTGATGGGACGCCTTTGACTGCGAGGGCGCTGGGTGGAACCATGACGCAACAGACTACCAGTCTGATTTTGCAAAATGGGAATCTCCTCCTCACGGGCTTTTACAGTGGCAATATGAGTTTCGACGGGTTCAGTTTTTCGGCGGG
>CAZGAU010000181.1:0-2678 GCA_964523725.1 uncultured Saprospiraceae bacterium | reverse complement strand
CCGAATCCGGCCAGCGATTTTGTACTGATTCAGACCGAAGTTCTCGATTATACGATAGAATTGCTCAACAGCAAAGGTCAGGTGGTTTGGTCAGGGCAGAATGCTCGGGCTATTCAACTGGAATATTTGCCGGAAGGCATGTATTTATTGAAGTTTCAGACGGATACGCTTACGCAATCGCAAAAAATTGTAGTGCAAAAACGATAATAGCCATTACAAAATGATAATTGTACGTACTAGCAGCACGATGCCAAAAACAATTAGTGCGATGCCCGAGACACGGCGCAGTAGCAAAATATGCTTGGGCTGCATCCAGCGACGGATGCGTTTCGCAAGCAAGATTTTTATAATGTCCGTGATTACGACCGTCCCGATCGCGCCGCCGAAAAACAGTGGGATATCGTAGGAAGTAAGATTGTTTTGTAAAATAGTAGTACTCATTAGCCCAAACCAAAATAGTACCGTGAACGGATTGATCGAATTGATCAGAAAGCCTTTGAGCCATAAGGAAAAATAAGAGGAAGAAGGCTTAAAATGAATATCGGATGGATTCTGAAAGGCTGGTTTGGTCAGGAGGGCCCAGGTGCCGAATATTGCCAGGATAATACTGCCGATCACGCCGACGTAAAGTGAAAAACCTTCCCAGGCCAGTAATTGCGCGATATAATTAACCCCAGAGTAAAAGGCCATTACAAAAATAGTGTCGCTTACCCAAATGCCTAGCCCCACGGCAGCTCCCGCCCGGAAGCCCCGCTCCACGCCGGTTTGAATCAGCGTGAAAAAGATCGGACCGATAAGAAAACAGAGGATCAGCCCGGTCTGAATACCTTCAACTAAGGACTTCATCCGAGCGCATTTGAGTAGCGGGGGATTGACGCACAAAGGCTTCCCACTCTTCAAAAAGTTCTTTTTTCATAACTCTGGGGAATTTATTCTGTCCACCCAGTTTGCCGCGTGCTTCCAGCCATTGATTGAAAATCTCCGGCGGGATCACTTCCATTTGAATATCCTGAAGAACGGAATTGCGTTCCACTTTATAATCATCATTGACAACCTTAAGTTGTTCATCAATTACTTTTGCCAATTTATTGGGATCGATCTGGGGTTCACAACCCACGTACCATTTGTGCGCAAAAAACTTGCCCGCCTGTACTGCCGACACCGTAAATTCACGGATGTCGATGTTCAGTTCGCGCTCGGCGTGCGCCACTGCCTGGTTCATATTATCCACTGAAAGGTGCTCGCCTACAATGCTCAAATAGTGTTTGGTACGACCGGTTACTACGATTTCGGCGCGTTTTTTGTCAGTAAATCTGACCGTATCGCCAATCAGATAGCGCCATGCGCCTGCACAGGTACTCATGAGCAATGCGTAATTGACACCTTCTTCCACTTCATCAATCGAAAGTGCCTGTGCATTTTCGCGGATATTACCGTCTTCATCAAAGTTTTTCTCATTGAAAGGCACGAATTCAAAGAAAATACCATTATGCAACAACATTTTCATCGAGCGTGTGTCCGGGCGGTTCTGGAAAGAAATGAGTCCCTCTGATGCCAGGTAAGAATCCATATAAACCAGGGGCTTGCCAACCAGTTTTTCAAAACCTTTACGGTATGGCTCGAAGTGAACGCCGCCATGCACATACACCGTTAGATTAGGCCATACATCGTGAATATTATTGAGCTTGTTGACCTCTATGATGCGCTCCATCATCAGTTGAATCCAGGCGGGAATGCCCACCATGAAAGCAACGTCCCATTCCGGAGCTCTTTTGGCGATTTCCTCGATTTTGTCATTCCAGCTGTTCATCCGGCTGATCTCGGTGCCCGGCTTATAGAATGGCCGCAGCCAAAACGGGATTTTTCCGGCATTGATACCGCTGAGATCTCCCAGGAAATAGTCGCCTTGCTCCTGTAGATTGGTAGAGCCGCCCAGCATCATTAAGTCTTTCGTAAAAAGCTCAGGATCAATATTAAATCTATTTAAATTAAAAAACATACGTGTGCTGCCACGGCGGATGGCGCGAATCATATGATCGGTTACCGGTATATGTTTGCTTGGCGCGCCGGAGGTACCCGAGCTGAGTGCAAAATATTTGACTTTCCCCGGCCAGGTGACGTTTTCCACGTGATTGAGCGCCATGTGCCACCAGCGTTCATACATGCTGTCATAATTATGGATCGGGACTTTTTTCTGGAAAGCTTCGATCAGGTCGGGCGCTTTTAATAATTCTTTAAAATCGTAATATTTGCCAAAGGTCGTTTGATTCGCGACGCGCATCAAACGACGTAAAGTTCTGGTTTGCAATTGGATAGGAGCTATATTCTGTCGCTCAAAGCGCTCTCCTAATGTTAGTCCTCTTTTTATAATATTGCCCAAAATCGGCATGGTCGTATGGGTTTTTATTTTGAGATATTGAAATATACGAAAATAATTATAATAACACTTCTCACCATAAAACAGTACAAAGGCGCTTAGGTTCTGCTCAACTATAAATGGTGGCTACCAACTTTCTATTGCCGCCGCGATTGCGAAATTCGCACAAATAAATACCCTGCCAGGTTCCAAAATTTAATTTCCCGTTGGAAATTGGTACCGTGACAGAAGAACCCACCATCGCAGATTTTACATGCGCGGGCATATCGTCGGGACCTTCCAAATCATGTTTTAAAAAGGG
>CAZGAU010000180.1:0-9881 GCA_964523725.1 uncultured Saprospiraceae bacterium | reverse complement strand
GATAAAGTCTAAAAACGCTGACATGCGCTCTTCGGGAAGCACCTTGGGCGTCTTGGTTTGCCCGCCTTTTTTCTTGTCTTTTTCCAGCCAGCTATAAAATGTATCCTTGGAAATTTGTTTTACCTCCATCGATTGTAAAGCTTTGGTACGCGCCATTGCATAAGCTTTATTAATGCGTTTAATAATGGTATCAAGTTGTGCGGCAGCTTCGTTTTCTGGGAAATACTGATCAGAACCCAGCACCCACTGATGCATGTATTTCCCATCGCCCACAGACATGGCAGAAACTGAAAATTCCTCGATTTTTACATTTAAATATTCACTCAATTCTTTAATTGCCGCATTCATTTTATCTTCTGCAAGCTGAGAGCCGGCTACGTTGAGCCAGAATTTGGTGCGGCCGGTCAGTTCAATTTCCAAACGCTCCTTGTCGGTGAATTTTACCGTGTCCCCGATCATGTAACGCCAGGCGCCGGCGGGCGTGGAGACAATCATAGCGTAGGTTTGATCTTTTTCAACCTGGTCGATGGTCAGAGCGAGCGGGTCTTCCAGCAAATTGCCAAGGTCATCAAAACCACGCTCATCAAAAGGAATAAATTCATAAAAAATATCATGATTGATCGCCAGCCGCATGCTCAAGGTGCCCGGGCGTGCCGTGTAAGCAAAAAAGCCCTCAGAAGCCAGATAAGTATCCAGCACATGGATGGGCTTGGCCATCAGTTCGTCAAAGCTTTTGCGGTAAGGTTCGAAAGCTACGCCACCGCTGGCATAGACCTGCAAATTTGGCCAGACATCATGAATGTTATTTACTTTGTGATATTCTATAATGCGTCGCAGCATCAGTTGAATCCAGGACGGAATGCCGCTCATGCCGGCAATGTCCCAGTTGGGCGCCTGTCGGGCGATTTCTTCCACGCGCTCATCCCAGTCGGAAATGGCGGCAATGTCAAGTCCGGGCTTGTAAAAACCTTTAAACCAATCGGGAAAATTTTGCACCGTTATGCCGCTGATCTCACCCTCGAGATGGTCTTTATGCTTTTTCAGATCGGAAGTACTGCTGAGCATCAGCAAGTCACGCTCAAAAAATTCGGGAGGTAAATCAAAATTAGTCAGGCTTGTGAATTGCTCAATGCCTACGGAACGAATCGAATCCAGCATGGCTTCGGTCACCGGAATGCGCTTGCTCTCTTCGCCGGTGGTGCTGGCGCTCAGGGCAAAATAATCGGGCTTACCGGGCCATGTAATGTTTTCTTCGGTTTGTTGTTGCAGCCACCACCGTGCATGCATTTTTTCATAATCATGGACGGGCACTTTTTGCTGAAATGTTTTAATCGGATTTTCAGATTCTAAAATATTTTTAAAACCATAATAAGTTCCAAAGGACGTAGATTTCGCCTCGTTCAAAAGGTGCTGTAGTTGTTTTCTTTGGGTTTCCAGGGTGTTGTCGAAACTGGCTTTAAATTCCTGCCGGATGGCAATACCAGCTTTTATAATGTTTCCAATGATCGCCATTCGCGTAATACTTCTTTTTTGATATAGAACGGCGCTTCATTGCAGGAGGTTCAAAAGATCGTTTATTCAAGTTTTTTGAATTGATAACCGCGCTGATTCAAATCATTTATCAAATCATTTAATTTATGATGCATTTTATCGGTTCGTTGGTCGCCCGCGCCAATGTGTAAAAGTAAAATGACGCCGTTTAAGCTGTTTGGATCCTGTTTTTCAAAAGTTATGATATTATTATAAATCTGTTGGCTGGTTTTATAATTGGGCATATCGGGCGTGGTGTAATCCGCATTGGAACCCGTGCCCGGCGTGAAGTTGATGAGTTGTAAACCTGCCTGCCGCGTCCAGAGTGCGATAGAATCATTATACCATTCGTAGGGCGGCATGTAATAAAGTGCATCCTTGCGTTGAACACCAAATTTATTTAGTGCTATGTAATTATTTTGCAGGTCGCTTGTAAATAATTCTTTTGAAACCAGCGTGGAATCACGGTTTGACCAGTCGGCGTACAGTAAATGTTTGTCGGAATGCGCCCCGATGTAATGACCATCGTCTTTTAGTTTATTTACTAATTTTGAATAACGCCGCAGGAAATCGCCGGTAAAAAAGAAAGAAACGTTAATATCATGTTGACGTAAAGTTTTGCGAATGGACTTGCCACCTTCGGCATAATCATGTCCGGTAAACACCAGATAAATATTTTGACTATTATGATCCATCCGATAAATGGCGCCGTAGCGATCTTTACTTGCTTTATATTTTCTGCCTGCCGCTTCCAGGTCAGCAAGTAAATAAGTCAGGCTGGCGGTGCCGTCCATCGTGGGTTCGTTGGTGGAATAATCGCCGTAATCATCATGATATACGATGTAATCAGATTGAAAATTATGATATTCGTCGGGGTTGTATAATGTTAAACCGATCAACCTGCCGAAAATAGAGCCGTATAAAGGACCATCCACCAAGCCGCCATCAATTTGGATTTTTCCATAATGTGTCAACGCCGCATGCGGGTCCATCGGGAAGTCGCCGTCGGTGCGCGCGCCGATTTGCGCATTGGGCAAGCCAATCACCATGCTGGTTCCCCAGGGATTGCAGCCGAAAAGCCAGTCACGCAGGGCGGTTTGCATGGCATTAAATTGCCGGTCGCCGGTGCGGGTTTCGTACAAACGCGCTTGCGTGGCCGCCGCTGAAATGTAATTATTGGAACACCAGATAAATGGAATGCCTATGTTGAAAGCGTTTTGAGTCCCGCGTTCGGCGAGGTTTTGTAAATCTTTCTTTATAATATTATGAAAATCATTACTTTCTTTTAACAATTCGATATGCCCGTAATTAATAAACGGAAACCATTGGTAATGCCGGGCTGTATCCTTACCCATCCAGTGGGAATTGCCTTCGGACTGACCAAATAAAATCGCTTCTTTTTGATAAATGGAATTTTTATTATTTTTAAATAACTGAACTGCAGCGAGTTCCAGGTCATCATTAAAATTATCTTCTTCATAAAAATAGGGCGCACGGTTGGGTGCGGTTTGGCTCACGCCAAGGTCGGTTTTCGCGAAAGCGTAGGCATCGAGGGATTTTTGATGAATCAAATCACTGAACTCAGGATAATAATTTTTTAAAACCCGGGCGCCCGCCGCAAACGCAGAAGCGAATTTTGCCACGCTGGAAGACACGCCGGTGGTACGATTTTGATACTTACCCAAGCCTTGTGGTTTGCCCGTAATGCGATAAACCGGGCGCGCCCCGGAGCCAGGAATATCATAAGTCAGGGTGTCGCGATTGGGGAGTCGCATGCCGCGGTGGTCGCGATCGTCGCAAACTTGATTAAAAAAGACCTCCGGTTCAGGATTCATGCGCAGTAGCCAGTCGAGCCCCCATTTTACTTCGTCCAAGATGTCGGGAATGCCGTTTGCACCAGGCAAGCCGTTCGCCTGATGGTAGTCGCCAAAGCTGTCGGGATTTTGCTCGTACGCATAAGCCATTTGAAAAGCTGCTGTAGCCGTGGTGGTTACATATTGCAAATAGTCAGATGCATCGTGCCAGCCGCCGAAAATAGGGTAGGGGGCGAGGTTGTAATATTTACTACTGGTCGAATCGCCATACACAATGTAACCCCCCTGCGTATGACAGGAATCCTGCAAGGTCGGATTGAAGCCACAGCGCTGCTGGCGCAGGTAACGCAGCACAAAATCGGCGGAGCCTTCGTACATATCATGTCCGATGCGAATCTCAGGAGAGCGCACATTATTATATTGAATGTAATAACTTCCCGGGGTAGTTAATTCCGAGAAATCGAGCCGGAACGTACTGTTGAAAGCTGCCCAGGCGCCGAAGCTTCGAACTTTATTTGATTTCATTACAAGTTTTCCGGTGAGAACATCATAAACCTCAAAGTTATTTACTTGTAAGTTTTCTGTTTTGGAACATAAAACCGCCACTTTACTGTCCTCCGGCAGGTAACCGATCTGGTTGATGCGAATCCAGGTGTCAGATTGGGCAGAAATAGTTGTGCAAATTATGATATAACCGATAATAAAAATTGCTTTTTTCATAAAATAAATAAATTGGTTAGGAGCTTTTGTGAAAATTATTATAAAAAGTAATGTTTTTATTTCACCACAAACTTCCGGCTTTCCACTACTTTTCCATTTTCATACATTAAAAGGACATAAGTACCTGCCGACAAATTTTTGATATCAATGTTTCGATCCTCGGGCAAACGCTGCTCGGTACCTTGTTCCACGCCATCTGCACTGAAAATGCGGTAGCTGGCTCGTTCCATCGGGATGCGGCCGCTGAGTTTTAAATTACTTCCGGATTGCGAAATATTTAACTTACGTACATCCAGCGATCTGGGTACTTCGGTGGCGGATTTTGCGAAAAGCCAGTTGTAAGCCCCCGGAAACTCACGTGCCCAGTACCATTCGCTATGCTGCCCGTCGGTATGCGTGACCAGAGAAATCTCACTTTTCTTGAAACCCGCGCTGCGCAAGGTGTTGTACATAGATTGAATGTCGCGCACCACGGAGCCGTTGTCCTCCTGTTGTCCTGCAAGCAGATAGATTTTCATATTCGCGTCTTTGCCGGTGGCGCTTACGTGCGTATAAGTTTGCGGCGCAAACCAGAAAGCAGGCGAGAAAACCCCGATTTTACTGAAGGTTTCCTGATATTCAATGCCCGCGTACATCGAGATCAAGCCACCCATCGAAGAGCCGGCGATGCCCGTGTATTCACGCTCGGGGCGCGTGCGGTAGTTGGCATCCACGTAGGGTTTGAGTGTATTTACAATAAATTCGGCGTATTCATCGCCCAAGCCGCCGCCGTAGCGTGGATGTTCCCAGGGTGAATATTCATTGAGTCGCTCGGCGCCGCCGTTTTCAATGCCGATCACGATCAAACCTTGTTTTCGCTCATCGAAAATGCGGTTCAGCGCTTCATCCACCTGCCACTCCCCGGAAAAGCTGGTACGCGCATCAAATAAATTCTGAGCATCATGCATGTAAAGAACGGGATAACGGTTATAGGAAACATTATAATCCGGAGGTAAATAAATCCAGATGCGGCGATTGCGATTTAATTGCGGCATAAAAAAATTCTGAGACAATATCTGCACATTAGGCGCGGCGGTACTGCCCTGAGGCGTATTATTACTGAGATCTTCCCAGGATAAAATGGAAATTTCCACCGTTTGGGGCTGATTATTATATTGTAAAATCCGGTTAGAGCGCTGGCCGCCCTGCGCGTTGCCTTCTACCGTAGCCCAGCTGCCGCGGGTGAATTTAAACGCTACCTGTCCGGCGGGTGGATGGATCGTGATTTGATAGGGATCATTATTTTCTTTTTGTAATATAAAATTAGCGTCTCCGGGATTCCAGTTATTAAAATTACCGGCAATGTGAATAGGTTCGCTCAGGGGCGTATTGGCCGGAAGGCTGATAACTTTGATCGTTAATTGCGCAAAGACGGCAACCAACCAAAACGCCAGCAATAGGGTCAAACCTGATTTCCGAATCATGTGTGGTTTATTTTTTTACAAAAAACAAAAAAATTCCCGGTTCTACCAACGTTTTTTCCAACCGCTTCCGTCTATCCCGGTGAAGTTTGATTTATTCACTTGGAAAACTCACTATAGCTATGAAAAGATTATTACCCTTGAATGTGTTACTGCTGCTGGGCTTCTTGTCTGTCAGCCTGAGCGGTTGCTTGCAGGACGAATGCGAGGCGACGCGTACGTTTGTGACCTTTGAACCGGTGTACATGACCGAAGCCCAGATTCGACAAGATATTAAAATAGAAAGCCCAAGAGCGCTGAAGAATCCGGGTAAGATTTATGTGTATGGCGAATATTTACTGGTAAATGAATTGCACGAAGGTATTCACATTATTAATAATAAAGACCCCCGTAATCCCCTGAACATTTCTTTTATTAACATCCCTGGCAATGTGGATATGGCCGTGCGCAATAACATGCTGTATGCAGATAATTACATCGACCTGCTGACCATTAATATTGAAAATCCCCAAAATCCGAGCCTGGTCAGCCGCACCGAGAATGCCTTTCCTTCGATAGGATTCGACCCGACACGCGGACACATTGTAATGTATAATGAAATCGCGACCCAGCAAAATGTACCCTGCGAATGGCAAAATGGCGGCTGGTTCTGGCAAAATGACCGTGTATTTGTGGCTGCGGATGCCCTGCAAAGTTTTGCCGAATCCAACCGTGGCAATGTGTCTGGCGCATCGGTAAATGGCGTAGGCGGCTCAATGGCGCGCTTTACTTTGTCCGGTGCGTATTTATATACGGTGGATAATAATAATCTGAATGTTTTTGATGTAAATAATGCCAGCAAACCGCAGAAAGCCAATACGGTGAACGTCGGCTGGGGCATCGAAACGATTTTCCCGTACGGTGACAATCTGTTTATCGGTTCGCAAACGGGCATGTTTATTTTTGATAATAAAAACCCGCTGGCTCCGACCTTGCTTTCGACATTCCAGCATGCACGCGCCTGCGACCCGGTGTTTGTGGAAGGCAATCTGGCTTACGTGACCCTGCGCGACGGCACGCCCTGCGAGGGTTTCCAGAACCAGCTGGATATCGTGGATATATCAAGTTTGTATAATCCGCGCCTGCTCAAGACGCACCCGATGCACAATCCGCACGGACTTTCAGTGGTGGACAAAACGGTTTACCTCTGTGATGGAAGCGCTGGTTTGAAAGTGTTTGACGCAACCGATTGGAAAAAGTTGGATTTGAAATCGCATCTCGATCATTTTGCTACTTATGATATCATTGCTTTACCGTCGGTGAACAGAGCGATCGTGGTCGGCAAAGATGGATTGTACCAGTTTGACATAACGAATCCGGCGAAGCTGCAGGAGTTGAGTCGAATTCCGGTTGTGAAATAGTGTGTTGGTGCGATGGTATTATGGAATGCATATATTATAACACTATCGCACCAAAACACTAAAACACTAAATAAGTATGAAAAAATATTATATCCTTATAACAATAATCGGTTTTCTGCTAAGCCCCGGTTTTTTGAAAGCGCAGCAGGCAATGTCTTTGGATACGCTGGAATTGCAAGATGGAAAGATCCTGGTTGGTAAAGTATTGAAATACAGTTCGAAACGAGGCGTTACGATGGAGCAGCAAGGCGGTTATTTAGTAGAAATATCTCGTGATTTGATTAAAAATATTGTGATACAGCCAACGGGCAAAATCATAAAATCAGGCAAAGCCAAAATGTCATTGAAAGGCGATAAATCCTACGCATTTCGGGAAGAAGGCATCTATTATACCTTGAACGGTAGCGCACTTTTCGGTGAATCGCCTCAGGGCGACAGCGATCTGGGTTTTGGTCTGCAGGCTACCACCGGGCTGATGTTCAATCGTCGGCTGGGCATAGGTGCAGGACTTGCTTTTGACAATTATTCGGTGACCGGACAAAACGGTCGGCAGGTGATGCCGGTATTGGCGGAGGTACGCGGTTATTTGTCAGATTCGAATATGTCACCGTTTTATGTAATGCAAGCTGGCTATGGCTTTGCGTTCAAAGAAGAAAATCAGGGCGTGCAGAAGGCGAATGGCGGTATCATGCTGCATCCTGCATTTGGATTGAGGTTAGGAGCGCGCGAAGATGTCAATTTTGCATTTGATCTGGGCTATCGTTTTCAAAGAGTGACGCAGGTGCGTGAATTCAGCCCCTGGAGCAATGAAACCCAGGAAGAGCGCATTTGGTATAAACGCTTTGCCCTGCGGTTCGGGATGATCTTTTGATGATGGTCGAAAGTCCTGGCGTTTTGGTCGAGGATAACTTGTTATTATGAATTGATAATCAGAAATTTGCCCGGTATTTTTAAAAAGAAATCACCCAAACCGCCGGTTGTTTGTAAAAACAATCAGCCTACATTAATGAACAACTTTAAATGGCAAAACCTGAGCAATTTACAGAGAGAGAGCTTGTGGAAGGCTGCGTGAATAACAACCGTATTCACCAGGAGATGTTGTATCGACGTTTTTTCCCGACGATGATGCGGATGTGTCTGCGTTATACAGACGACCGTGATGTTGCGATGGAAATCGTAAACACCGGTTTCCTGCGGGTTTTTCAGAAGCTGCATACCTTTGCTTTTGCAGGCTCGCTTGAAGGCTGGATACGCCGGCTGATTTTTCACAGTTTGTCCGATTATTTTAAAAAGGCCAATAATTCGGTGCGATTTTTGGATATAGAAGACCGGGACGCGCCGATTAAAGCCGATGCAATCAGTAATTTGCATTTTGAAGATATTATAAAACTGGTAGATATGCTCCCCGATTCAACCCGGGAAGTTTTCTACCTCTATGCCATAGAAGGCTATAGCCACGCCGAAATCGGCAACCGAATGGGCATGAGCGAAGGCACCTCTAAATGGCATTTATCCGTCGCCCGAAAAAAATTGAAAGAATTGATTAAACAACTTTACAACATTACCAACTATGCCGGATAACCGCATGGACGACAAATTTATAGATCAGGCCTGGGAACAGATGCGACAGGCTCTCGACCGGGAAATGCCGGTAGAGCGTAAGCGTCGCCGCCTGGTCATGGTACCCTGGGTATGGGGCGCAGCAGCTTCTATCGTACTGCTGATTTCCATTGGATTGGGCTGGTGGCTCTGGCAACAACCCGGACAGCATGACCCCGCTATGGCTAATGTACAACAGGCTACTGAAATGCCGATCGCAGCAACAGAAGACTGCGAGCAAATTACTCCCCCAAAGCAAGAAGCAATTGCGCAAAACTCAGCAGCACGGCAGCTTGAAAACAAGATGCCTATTCCGGCAAATGAGACTGCGAAAGCATCTGACTTTATTGTAAAACGCAATACAAGTAAGGTCGGAACGGAGAAGCGCCTGGCTGCGAAAACTTCCGTGAATGAACTTGTTGCAGGAAATACAATTCCGAATTCAGCATCCGTAGAAACCGCCGAAATTGCGACTTTAGAAAATAGGAACACCGCAACGCAGAACCAAATCCCTGCGAATACACTTGCAAAAACAGAAGCGGTACAGCCACTTTCAAGCGCCGTAATTGCTGAACTGGAAAACGCAGCTGTGACCAACCTACCCAAACCCAAAGTAGATTTGAATATGACCGCGCCAGTTATAGACGTAGAAAAAAACACAAGCAACTGGAATATCGGGCTGGAATTTGCTGCTTTCTCTTCTCCAACGGCTCCGGTGACGGGATTTTCAGGTGGCGCAGTGGTGCAGGTATCGGTGACCGGCGATAAACTTCGCTTGCGGACTGGTTTGAGCTACAGCAACCGCCAGAATATGATTGATGTGCAAGCCGGCAGCGAGACCGCAATGGCCCTGGAATCCGCTGACCAACCGGATCAATCTTTCACCGGCTCTTCGGTTTCTATTGCAGAGCCAGATTTTAGCATGACCACACATCAGCTGAATTTACCGGCTATTTTTGAATACAAACCCCACAAAAATTTCGGTATCGAAGGTGGGTTGAATGGTTCTTATCTGGTCACAGCCCGCAACCTGGAAGGTGTGGAAAACTATCAGCGGGTCATGGGCGGTAACTCTACTGTATCAAATTCTGCCAGGAATTTTGTAAATACCTTACAAGCAGATCAAGGTAATAACAAAATCAACATCGACCAATTGTATCGCTGGGACGTAATGGCTACGGCGGGTCTGTCTGTTTATCCTTCTCAAAAATTGGGTGTGCGTTTTCAATACCAGCGCGGCTTGAGAGATATGCTGAAAGACAACGACTTCGAAGCATTTTCAAACAATTTCCGGGTGTCGGCAGTATATTTTTTCCGATAAAAAAGCAATTTGATTATCTTGCGGGTGGACAAATTGC
>CAZGAU010000179.1:0-9971 GCA_964523725.1 uncultured Saprospiraceae bacterium | reverse complement strand
ACGCTGGATGTATCGGCATTGCCCAGGGGCTTGTATATCTGCACGTTTCAGGATGCGGGTGGCAATATTGCTTCAAGGAAATTGGTGAAGCATTAGCAGGATTAAAACGGTGCATCCGGCGGCAAGAAGTCAGCAACCAGAAAAAAACCTTTATACCCCATCCTTTTGTTGGCGGATTTTACCTGCAAAATCATTCACATGCTGCTCCACGGAGAGCCGGTGAATAATATCCGCGCCAATGAGCAGCAGCCCTCCAAGCCCGAAAATCCCGAAGCGGGTTTGCTCCACCAATTCTGCATAGGGCCGGTAGAACGGGCGCACCAGCAATACCTCCAGGGCGATGACCAGCGCCGCCAGCAGGAAGAAAAAGATGCTCACCGCACGGGCGTACTGCACGTAACGAGGTTGTTTGCCACGCAGGCATTTCTTGAGGAAGAGCACGGCGTCCTTATCCCAGGGATTGATGCGAATGATCTCGCGGAGGATGTATTCAGATTTTTCGTATTCAAAAAGATTATAAAGTGAAGCAGCTTTGCGGAAGAGCATTTTGGTGAAAATATCCTCGCCTTTGTAGAATTCAATGTTATTGGTGATCGCCGTTTCGATGATGTGATCCACCAGCGACAGATGTTTGTGGTAGGCGCCTATTTCAAACAAGGCGTTGACGTAAGCGACGGTCACCTCGAAGTTTTCTTCAAACTCCAGTTTGCGGATGGCGTCTTCCTGTTTTTCATAAAAATGGATAATCTGGCGATGGGCCGCAGCCTCAATCGCCTTGAACTCGCGGTAAACCTTGGATTGATATGTGGACTGAAAATAAGACATCACGCCAACACTTGTAATTTGTACAACACAGGCTTGCTTGGACTTACGTCAATCTCGAAACTTGCTATCTGTAAGTTTAACAAATATACGCCATCTTTTACAAAATTTGGAACGTAAATTAGCTCACTGATGGTGCAATTTTTTCGCACATTGTCGGGATAGCGCCAAAACGCGCGGTGCGCCAGGAGTTTCCCGCCATCTTCCTCCCGATCCACGGAGGGCAAATCCACCAATAGGTGCTGCACGCCTTGCTCCACAAGAAATTCAATGGCTTCGTGGTGAATATAGGGCGGATTGGAGCCGGAGTAATTCGTTCTCAATTTCAGCTCGTCGTTGGGCATCGTGCGGATGATCACCGCTTCGGGCACGTCGCCGTCCAATGCTTCCGACAACTGATTTTGTAAAATGATTCTATCACCGCTAACAGTTTTTTGGGGGTAAATGCTCAAAATTTTGGCAAAAAAGTGAAAATTTTTCAAAGACTGATTGATCGTATAAGGTTCTTTCGCAATATGTCCGACGCATTCGGTATGCGTGCCGTTGCCATGCGGGTTGATTTTTACATTCAAAAAATTGACCACCCCGCCCTGGGCCGTGGAGCCAATAAAATCACCGGCTACCACCGGCGAGGTCTCCATTGGCGGCGCATAAAAACAGTTCACGGTTTCCAGTCCTTCCCGCAGCGGAATGGCTATATCGATGGGCTGCGAAAGATCAGCCCGGTAGCGTTGGTCACGGTAAGTCAGTTCGATTTGCATGCTCGGCTTTTGGGTGGAAGTTCTTTAATTTTCAGCATAAAAACAATGATTAAATTGCAGGAACTTTGTCTATCTTTGAAAGTTTAGCATTTGCCTTTGCAGCAATTTTTATTTATTTTTTAAAGTTGCAATACGCATAAAAAATGACCGACATTCCTGCAAATCCGCCACAACCAGCCGCCAGATTGAGCTACAGCAATCTGGATGATCCGCTGCTCAAGCGTGTAATGATCGGCACGATCGAATTTGCCACTGGCCGCCGCAAGCTGGAAAAAATCTACAATGAGGTACGGCATGCCAAGCTCCCGCCCACCGAAATCTGGGGTACCGCGCTCCGGAAAATGGATGTAAAAATGGATTATGACGCAGCTCAATTGGCCAAGATTCCTACTGAAGGTCCAGTCATTTTTATTGCCAACCATCCCTTTGGCGTGCTGGACGGACTTATACTTGGGCATTTGATTTCCAGGGTACGTCAGCGATTTGTATTATTGGTTAATGAAGTGCTCTGCCGCGAGCCGCAATTAGAGGACTATCTGCTCCCCATTGATTTTGACGAAACCAAGGAAGCGATGCAAACCAATCTCCGCTCCCGAAATCTCACGCTGGAGCGCCTGCGCGCGGGCGAGGCGCTGGGCATTTTTCCTTCCGGTGGCGTGGCTACTGCGCCCAAGGTCTTCGCCAGAGTGCAGGATCTGGAATGGAAACGTTTTACCGCCAGGGTGATCCAGCAAACCCAGGCCACCGTGGTGCCGCTGTATTTTCATGGTCGGAACAGCCACTTATTCCAGTTGGCCAGCCAAATTAATTTAAACCTTCGTTTGAGTTTACTGCTCAACGAAATCCGCAATAAAATGGGCAAAACCCTGCGCATCAGCATCGGCGATCCGATCCCGTATTCAGCTTTGTCTATTTATAAGGACCGCCAGGAAATGCTGGATTTTTTGCGAAAAGCGACCTTTGATTTGGTAAATCAGTAAGGTTTTCCAAGGATATTTGTAGATTAGCCGCCGCTTAAAAATTAAATCCAATCCTTATAAAATATAGAAGATGAATCGCAACTTCCTCCTGGTCATCATCGCTCTGATGGTTTTTCTTTTGGTGCAAAACGCCTGCAATAAACGCTCAGAAGCCCCGCGAATATTGGTTTTTTCCAAAAACACTTACTACTTTCATGAGAGTATTCCGGCAGGAATAGAGGCAATTATGAAATTAGGCAAGGAAAATAATTTTCAGGTGGATACTACCACCGACGCTACTTTTTTTACAGATGATACGTTGCGAAAATATTCAGCAGTCGTTTTTTTAAATACTGCGGATAACAAGGGTGAACTTTTGGATCATTATCAGGAAGCTGCCTTTGAACGCTATATTCAAGCAGGTGGCGGATTTGCAGGTATTCATGCCGCTTCAGATGCTGAGTATAATTGGGGTTGGTACACGCGACTGGTTGGAGGGATTTTTAATGGCCATCCTGCGGAACATCAAACAGTAGCGTTGGATGTAGCAGACCAAAAACATATTTCCACAAAGCACTTGTCAAAGCAATGGAGCCGAAAAGATGAGTGGTACAACTTCAGAAACCTGAATCCTGATGTCAAGGTATTAATAACAATTGACGAGAATAAATATTCGGGCGGCACCAACGGTGACGACCACCCCGTGAGCTGGTATCATGAATTTGACGGCGGCCGCGCCTGGTACACGGCGCTGGGGCATACCGAGGAATCCTACAGCGAACCTGAGTTTTTAACGCATATACTTGGCGGCATTCAATACGCCATCGGCAAAAATAAAAAGCTGGACTACGCAGAAACAAAGACCCCGCGCGTCCCGGAAGAAGAACGTTTCACCAAAACACCACTGGTGCAGGGCGCTTTTTTCGAGCCTACCGAAATGGCGATTCTGCCCAACCTCGATATTTTGATCGCACAAAGACGCGGCGAAGTTTTATTATACAAACATGATACAAATGACATAAAAGAAGCGCTTTTTTTAAATGTATATCATAAAACGAATACACCCGGCGTCAACGCGGAGGAAGGTTTGATGGGTATCCAGAAAGACCCGGATTTTCAGCGAAATCGCTTTGTGTACGTCTTTTACAGCCCGATCGATACCTCGGTCAACCGCCTCTCGCGCTTTACTTTTGAAAACGACACCTTAACTTCGGAGAAAATAATTTTACAATTTTATTCACAACGTGAAATATGCTGCCACACCGGCGGTTCTATTGCTTTCGGGCAAGATCGAATGCTTTACCTTTCTACCGGCGACAACGCCACTCCTTTCGACGAACCGGATCATCCCTACGCCAATCACGGCTTCGGTCCGATGGACGACCGCCCCGGCAAAGAGCAATACGATGCCCGGCGCAGTTCCAGCAATACCAATGACTTGCGCGGCAAAATCCTGCGTATCAAGATCAACGAGGACGGCACTTATGAAATTCCTGATGGTAATTTATTCCCGAAAAGCGAGCCCAAAGCGCGCCCGGAAATTTACGTGATGGGCAACCGCAATCCCTATCGCATTTCGGTGGATCAAAAAAACGGCTTCCTTTACTGGGGCGAAGTCGGTCCCGACGCCAATGCCGATAGCCTGGAAACCCGCGGCCCGCGCGGCTACGACGAGGTCAATCAGGCTCGCGAGGCTGGATATTTTGGCTGGCCGCTCTTTATCGGCAATAATTATGCTTATCGCGCCTATAATTACGGCACCGGCGAACACGGCGCACCTTACAATCCGGCGAAGCCGGTTAACAACTCGCTCAATAATACCGGACTTCGGGAATTGCCTCCGGCACAGCCGGCATTTATTTGGTATCCTTACGCTGATTCACCAGATTTTCCTCAAGTGGGCAGCGGCGGCCGCAATGCCATGGCGGGCCCAGTTTATTACACCGATTTATACCCCGAAGCAACACGCTTGCCGGATTATTATAATGGAAAATTATTTATTTATGACTGGATCCGGGGTTGGATAAAGGCAGTAACCATGCGGCCCAACGGCGATTTTGACAAAATGGAACCTTTCATGCCCAACAGCAAATTTTTTAATCCAATCGACATGGAAGTTGGGCCGGATGGGCGCATTTACATCCTGGAATACGGCAGCGGCTGGTTTAGCAAAAACGACGATTCTGGTTTGTACCGCATTGATTACAACAGCGGGAATCTTCCACCCAAAATTGGTGAAATGATCGTTAACAAGACCTCCGGCGCTTTGCCTTTGCAACTGCGCTTCTCGGTGGAAGCAACCGATCCTGAAAACAACCGGCTAACTTACGTCTGGCACATCAATAGTTCCCGGAAAATCAGGACCAGCGCACCACAACTGGAAGAAACTTTCAAAACCGCAGGCGATTACGACGTTTTTGTAGAAGTGCACGATGACCAGGGCGCTTCCGCGAAAAGCAATCTCATCAGTGTGTATGCCGGCAACGAAGCTCCAATTGTAGATATCAAAATTGCGGGCAATAGCATGTTTTACTTCCCCGGACGGCCAGTGCGGTATGTCGTAGAAGTCAAAGATCCGGACAACCCTTTAAAAACCAACGACTTGAGCGATCTCGTCGTGGCAGTGGATTACATTGAAGGAACCGACAAAGCGGCGCTGACACAGGGGCATCAAATTCTCAGCGAGGCAGCTATGGGCAAAAACCTGATGTTGTCTTTGGATTGCAAGTCCTGCCATAAAGAAGCCGAGAAATCAATCGGGCCGTCTTACGTGGATGTGGCTCGCCGTTATAAAAATGATCCGAATGCAGTGACCTATCTGACCAAGAAAATCATCCGCGGCGGCGGCGGCGTATGGGGCGAAACGACTATGGCCGCGCACCCTAATGTTACCGAGCGCGACGCCCGCCAGATCGTTGCCTGGATTCAATCACTTGGGGATACCGGCAACAAACCCAAATCGTTGCCTGCAGCTGGCTCCATTAGCCCTACAGCAAACAAACCACTCAAAGATAAAGGCATTTTGTACCTCAGCGCCACTTTTACCGACAAGGGAGGCAATGGCATCAAGCCACTTTCCACGAGCAAAACCTTGGCGCTACGCAACAGCAAACTTAGCTTCGATGGCTTGAAAACAACCGCCATGCAGGGGTTTTCGGCGGTTGCGTACGGCGGCGACACTTATTTAATCGTTCCACAAAACACAGGCTGGTTCCGCCTTGATAGCCTTGACCTGACCAGTATCCGGCAAGTAACGCTGGGCATGGGCTGGCAAAATCTGCCTGCGGCTAATTATATATTTGAAATACGCCTGGATGCTCTGGACGGCGAGAAAATTGGGGAAATGGTGTACAACGCCGCCGCCGCTTCCGGGACTGGACAAGCCCTGAGCACCGCCATCAATGCCATTGGCGATAGCAAAATGCACGATCTGTATGTGATTGCCAAACACACCGGAGGTGACGCTGAAAATTCAATTTTGCTAACTTTTATTCAGTTTTCTGTGGCTGGCGCCGGGCCGCTGGCAAGTAGCGGAGATTAGAATGTTCGTTCGAAATCCGGCAGAAAATCTGAGGCGTAAACCGCGACTTTTTTATTGGCCAGATGCGCTAATTTGGGCGATTTGAAAGGCAATTGCTTGATTTGAAAAGGCGGAAAAACCGTGCAAACCGGCGCTTCTGTAAGATCATTGTAAGCCACAAAGCAAACCCAGGTTTCGGGCTTTTGCAAAATCGGATCGGTTCGGAAACTGGATTTTTGAAACGTCCAGGATAAGCCAAACCGCTGGGCGGCCGAGCAACGCTGAGTTTTCACGGCCAAGCCGATGTCGTTGATGTAAAGATCATCATCCCAGGATTTTTGCTTGCCCTCGTAGATGGTGTAATCGGGTCCTTGCACGCGGCAGCCGTATTGCTCAAAAGCTTTGCGCACGGCTTCCTCGCCGAGTTTACTAATAAAATGATCGTCGCGGATTTTGGTTTGGCTGAATTGATTGCTGTCGCTGTAATTGACGGTATTTATAACCGCATCGGCGAAGCGGGCCGCTTGCGCCAGATTAGATTCCGGGAGTGTAATTTCGACAGGCGTTTTGAAATATTTCATAGGTATAAATTTGTTCAGTCTGCTTCAAGTCTCCGGGAGGCACTCGAAGGTCTTAAAGCTTGCCGTTACTCACTTCCTCAATTGCCTCCACAATCACTTTACAGGCAAATCGAATATGTTCTTCCTCAATAATTAATGGCGGCGCGATGCGCAGCGAATGGCTATTGAACAAAAACCAATCCGTAAGCAAGCCTCGCTCCAGGCAAATTTTAATCACTGCTCGCACAAAATCAAAATCCGGCAATTCGACCGCCATCATCAGCCCCGCACTGCGCACTTCGACAATTGCAGGGTGTCTGAGCAAATCGCGAAACAACCTTTCTTTAGACGCAGCTTGCGCGATCAGGTCACTTTCCAGCAATGTTTGTAAAGTTGCCAGAGCCGCCGCACAACTCACCGGATGCCCGCCAAAGGTGGTGATATGCCCCAGGATTGGATTATTGGACAAAGCTTGCATGACTTCCCGGGAAGCGATGAATGCGCCAATCGGCATACCGCCGCCCATGCCTTTGGCGAGGAGCAGAATATCAGGCACAATATTGTATTGCTCAAACGCCCAGAGCGAGCCCGTGCGGCCGTAGCCGGTTTGAATTTCATCCAAAATCAAAAGCGCGCCGACCTTGTCACAGCGTTGACGCAATTTTTTCAAATAATCGCCATGTGGCGGTCGAATCCCCCATTCGGCTTGCACGGTTTCGACGATGACGGCCGCAGTTTGGGTGGAAATTTGTTGCAAACAAGTGTCACAATTGTACTCGATATGTCGAATGCCCGGCAACAGCGGGTGATACGCCTGGGTAAAATCCTTGGGCCACATGAGGCTGGCCGCGCCCTGCGTGCTGCCGTGATAAGCCTTTTTACAGGACACAATTTCCGGGCGATTGGTGTAGCGCTTGGCGAGTTTCATAGCGCCTTCTGTAGCTTCGGTGCCGGAATTTACAAAATAAACGCTGTCGAGCGGGTCGGGAAGGTTCTCTGTCAAAAGTTTGGCCAGTTTTACTTGCGGCGAGAGTACAAACTCCCCATATACCATTGTATGCAAATATTTATCCAACTGATTCTTAACAGCTCCAGTCACGCGCGGATGCCGGTGCCCCAGGCTGCTCACGCCAATGCCCGCAATTAAATCCAGATAGGATTTGCCTTGATTATCAAATAAATACATACCTTCGGCTTGCACAATTTCAAGTGCGAGCGGCGCGTCGCTGGTTTGGGCTACATGCTGTAAAAAAAATTGTCGGAGGTTCATGCTGGTTACTAGATTCTGATCTCTGGCATCTACAAAGGTTAAAATTCGTAGAAAAGGGAAAATTTTTTGTTAAAAAAATGTCAATCTAACAACGTTTTGTCATAAACCGGTTTCGCGGTATTGTTTTTTTTACGATTTTTAAACTTTAGAAAACAGAAACATTATATTTTATCACAAGGAGATGAAGCGCTGGACAGGTATTTTGGGGCTGATGATAATGTTATGGGCGTGCGACCAGCACACCATGCGGCGTTATGATTATGCCGTCCACGGAATAGATATCTCTCATTATCAATCTTTTATAAACTGGGACACCGTAGCCGCGCAGGATATTCACTTTGCGTTTGTCAAAGCGACCGAAGGGCTTTCTATGAGCGACACCATGTTTTGCTATAATTGGGCAGAAATGAAGCGGGTAGGCATCAAACGGGGCGCTTACCATTTCTTTCGTCCTACCATTCCGGCACAGGAGCAAGCGGACAACTTTACAAAATTGGTAGAAATGGAATACGGTGACCTGCCGCCGGTACTCGACGTGGAAGTACTGGATGGTGTTTCCAAAACTATTCTCATCAACGGCATTCGTACCTGGCTTTATCAAGTGGAAATTCGCTACAACATAAAGCCAATTCTTTATACGAATTTGAAGTTTTATAACAAAATCCTCGCCGGACACTTCGACGATTACCCAATCTGGATCGCACGTTATAGTTTCCGGGAGCCGACGCTGGCTTGTGGCCGCGATTGGCACTTCTGGCAATACGGCAACCAGGGCAGAATCAAAGGCATCTATGGTGATGTAGATTTCAACGTCTTTAACGGTACCGAACTCGACCTGGAGCGGCTTTGCCTGGTGCCCAATAATATCATCCTCAGCGATGGCGTAGCGGATACTAGGCAAATGACAGAGGTTGACTAAACCAACTGCAACGCCTTAAATTTTTTGCCTAAAACGCCCGCCGCATCTGCATCCAGCCAATTATTCAGCACCGAAGCGTAAATATTCCGGAAATCAATTTCATATTTCAAATCGCCTTCGTCCAGATTAGTCAGGTTTGGAGCACCATTAAAAAAGCCCGGTTTTTGTAGCTTACCGCCAATGAGGAACAAATTGTTCGCCGTGCCGTGATCGGTGCCATTGCTGGCGTTCTGCTCCACGCGCCGCCCAAATTCCGAGAAAGTCATGATCAACACATCATCAAACAAGCCATTTTGCTGCAAATCTTCTACAAAAGCCTTCATACCATCTGCGTAAGCCTGGAGCAGGCGCTCCTGTTGGTTTTTCTGGTTGGCGTGGGTATCAAATCCGCTCAGGCTTACGTAATAAATTTTGGTATCGGTATCAGCTGTGATGAGTTCTGCAATGGTTTTCAAATCCTTGCCAAAAGCATTTGCGGGATAGGTCACGCGCGAGCGGTGCACCCGGGATTGTTCGTACAGATAATCCGCCGATTGCTGGGTTTCCACCATTACTTTGTACAAATAAGCCACATTTTCTTCGTGGTGATCGGGCTGCACATTTTCGCCCAATGATTTCAAAAAACGATTGCCGGTGGCACGCTTCAGTTGTTCAGGGTTGCTTGCCGCAAAACCGTTGCGCGACGCGCCTTTCAAAGCCAGACTCAAGCTATCGTCCACTTCCAAAGCGTGATAAGGAGTCGGACAATTGCTGTCCAGGTAGCGCCCCAGCCAGCCGGTGCTCAGGTATTCGTCGCTGTTGCTGGCCGTGTGCCAGATGTCCATCGAGCGGAAGTGCGAGCGGTCGGGATTGGGATAGCCCACACTATTGACGATGCTCACATATCCCTGATCGTATAAGCCTTGCAGCGATTGCAGTGCCGGATTGAAGCCCATTTCATCGCTCACTTTCAGCACTTCGGAACTTTTGATGCCCAGTATCGGTCGGCTTTTATAATAAATATCATTTTGATAGGGTACAATCGTGTTCAAACCGTCATTCCCGCCGGATAATTGCACCACCACCAAAATCTTGCCACTCCGGCTTTTGAATAATTTATTCATACTGAAATCCGACAAAAACGAAGGAATCAGCAGCGAAGTGGACGCTAATCCCGATGA
>CAZGAU010000178.1:0-10273 GCA_964523725.1 uncultured Saprospiraceae bacterium | reverse complement strand
CTTATCTAAAAAATGCGCGAATCAGTTTTTCCGAAAAATTTAACTCATATTGGTATGCTGTGTATTCGTTACACTTTCCAAACAATCGACACCCTTGATTAAGGTAAGGGTTTCCTATAAATGCAGCAATTATGTATTGTTCGATTACTCCACGTCCTAGTTGACCTGCCCAAGTCTGGCTGTGCTGTTGATAAAAATGAAAAGATTCATGAACCCAGGTATCAACATCTTTTCCTACAAGAAGATTTCTGCCCACAGTTAATCCTCTTTGCCAAATCCCACCTGTTCTAAAAACTGGGCTGTTTGCACCAGAAACTAGACTAATTCCTAAATCTTGTTCCATGATTCTTAGTGCCAATAAACTTCCACTGCTGGGACGAATAGTTGGACCTAAAATTGCTATATTAATTCCCGTACTTATTGCTCCACCTATTGCACCAGATTTAAACCCGCGAATGAACCCTTGACCAAGATTTTGACCATCAATAGCTGCACCTATTCCACCAGATAATCCTCCAATTATTCCACCTCTTAGAGTATTGACAGTAACTTCTCCTAACGTATTTGCTATTGCATCACCAAAACCATAATTCAATCCGTGGGAAATACCTTTGAACTGAGGTATTGTGCCATTTATTGCTCCTCCTATTACACCACCTGCAATACTTCCGAAGGATATGTTATTCCCAAAAGCTGCATCAACTCCTATATTTGTGGCAATGTTTGTCATCATGCTGTAACCAACATTCTGCCCTAGTCCTGTTAAAGTGCCTAAATAACCAAAACCTCCTCCTATTGCACCTCCTACTGCTCCCATAGCAAAGGATCTTCCCATACCGTTGAAAAAGTTATTGCCTGTCACTAGATTTGTGACACCAGTAATTGCCGCAGAGGATGTTCCTCCAATAACAGCGCCCCATAAAACAGCATCTATAGCGGTGCCAACTCCAGGCAAAAGTGCTGAAAATATAAATTCTCCATCAGGGTCTGTGTATATCAAAGGATTATTTAACGCATAACTATAGCGATTATAATTTTGCGTAAAATCGGGCATTTGTACATTATTATCTGCACTCAGCATCCGATTCAGTATCGGGTCATACATGCGCCCGTTCATATTGATCAGCCCAAACTCCGGCATATCTTCATGCCCGGTGTAGCCTCGGTATAGCCAAACGGGTACAGTGGGTACGCTGGAATAATTCCAGGTGCTCGGATTGCGTTTACGTCCCCAGGGATCAAAGTTTTGTTCAGTCACGGTTGTCCCTGCGCTATTCGTAGCGGTTAATATAGAGCCGAGATGATCAGTATAGGTGTAGTAATAGGTTTCTGTGCTGCTTTCCTTGACGACTATGGCAACCAGCCCTTCTCCGGCGCTGATGTAATGAATATGCCTGGTGGTCGTACTCGGGCTGTAATCATGTTCATAGCTACCAAAGTAATACCGCCTTTTTATAGTCGTACCGCTTTGTTTAAGTTCGCTTTTGATTCTTTGTAAATCAGATGCGTACGTATAGGTTAATTGATAGTTGTTTTCTGAAACCGTCGCCGGTTGGTAGAACGACGTATAAGTGACACTTTGGGTCAGGGTCGATATATTTCCTGGCGTATTGGTAACATTTGTTACGGCATTTATTTTAGAAGGATGATAAGTGTAATTACCGACATCGGTCTTGGAAGAAATATTTCCTCCGCTTGCATAGTTAATAGTTAATCCAGACAATCCTGTTACAGTAGCTGTTAATAAACGATTTAGGTTATCATAAGTAAAAGATTCTGTTTTGCTCTTAATGGCATCATATCGGCTGGTCAAGTTACCTGTTTGGTAATTCCAGGTCAGGTTTAAATCTTGTGTGCCAGAAGTATAATACCGCGTTGGAATGCCAAAGTAATAGCTGTTTTGGGAAGTTTTCCCATTTCCAAGCGTATAATTTGTATATTGATTAAATCCATTGGTGGCATTCGCCGTAAAAATAGTGATCGTATTGTTTCCATTTTTGAGTGTTTTTAAATAACCATTTGCATCATAAGCAGCGTTTACTTTATATCCTGATGGATAGGTTGTCGAAGTGACATCACCATAAATATTATAGGCATAAGTTGTATTGAATTGAGCAAAATCAATAGTATGCCGCACGGTACTCACTCTGCCATAAGTATCATAAAAATACTCCTCTATATTGCCTGCAAATCCGGTAATTTTTTTGGTTTGATTGGCAGCAGCAGTACCTGTAGGATAGTACTCATAAGTGGTAGTACCTTCCGGTGCAGTACGTGTAGTTGGGCGCCCTAGCAAATCGTATTGTGTCGTTGTGGTCTGGCTCAATGCGTTTGTTTGAGAAGTCAACTCTCCCAGCGCATTGTATCCATACTGCATCGTTCCTGCATTTATATCCGTTAGATGCGTTTGCCTGCCATAGACATCGTAGGTATTAGAGATTAGGGTAGTTGTGCCTTGCTTTACTTGCGTTAAATTTCCTTGACTGTTGTAGGTATAAGTTAGCGTACCCCCATAATCCGTTGCACTAATTACCTTGCCGGTTGCATCGGTCACTTTAGAAGATACCTGGCTGGCGGGATTTGTGGTCGTAGTGGTTAAATTCCCCGAAGCATAGCTATATCCATAGGTCGTTGTGCCGAGCGTATTTGTTGCACTTGTTAACCTGTTGTAATTGTCATAGTTATAAGTCGTAGTTAATACAGATTCTCCTGATTTGTAAGGAGTCGTTGTCGTTGCAACATTTCCACGCTCATCATAGGTTTTTACTTCTGTTACCCACTGTGCCGTTGGCGGGCTATTTTGAAAACCTTCGGTTTGTCGCTTTTTCTCTCGGTCTAATAAATCAAACCATATCTTCACATCTGGTTTTCCTGGATGGGAAGTAAGTTGAAAATGAATTGTTTTTTCTGAGGCATTCACATCCCACCCATAAGATTGGGTGATACTAAAACTGGTAGGGAGTGTTGTTTGTGTCAGTCTGCCAAATGCATCATATTGATAAGATATCGTCAATCCATTTACGCCTGTTTCTGAAAGAGGTTTACCCCATTTGGCGTCGTAAGTTGCGCTTGAAGTTTGGCTCAAGGGATTGATCATTGAGATCGGAAAACGCCCTCTGCTATCATAGGTAGTAGTGGTTGTACGAGCAGTCATTCCTGATGGGGTGACCGTCATTCCCGTTTGATTGCCTAGAGAATTATAGCTATAGGTCGTGGTTACACTCTGTGATTGCCCACTAAAGTCAACTTTGCTGGTTAACTGACCTAATGTGTTGTAACCATAGGTTGTTGTGACGGAATATGCTGATTGTCCACTTCGGGTATTTGAGACGGCAACAGAAGTAGGCTTAGCAGGAATTGGCGTACCGTATGTGCCATACGCCGTTGTGGTGGTAGTAGTCTCAACGTTATTATTGTTTACCGTATTTACGGTAATATTTCCGTGGCTATCGTATGTGTTAGATGATGAGACAAAACGCCCTTCAAACGCCTGATTTTCATAACTACTATTCACTCTAGACCAGAATCGCTTTTCGTAGTAAGCAGGAGTATTTTGCTGAATGAATTGATTTGTCAGCGTTATTTCATTCAATAACAACGAACTAGAAGGGACGTAGTAAGTGCTTATTTTATAAGGTGCTGCTGTGTAAAATGAAGTATTAAATTCATTTTCTGATACGGTTTTAATTCCAGAAATTAAATTGTGAGCGTTTACCTTTTTTATTCCTAAAAAGCCTTTGCCTTCTTTGTGTAATTTGGCTTCTTCGTATGTATATTGTACATAAGTATCGCTCCCTATCCCGTTTTGTGATTTCAATTCAGAAACCAGGTTTATTGGCAATTGTACATTATTAAGTGGATGGTTGGTGAGACTGCCTTGTGTATAGAATGTACTGGCTTCTGACATTCGCTTGTAGGTCCATTGGGTAACATGATTTACTCCATTCTTAGCTTTTTCTAGCAACAATTCCTTTCCGTTCGGTTTAAATGTCAAGATATAGAAAGGGTTTGTGTAATGTTGCCTGTTAATTATATCAGATCGCCCGTCTCCGTTTAAATCATAAACAGTGGTAGGACTTGTTGTAAAGACAGTATTGTAGGAATATTGCTCGTGAAAGAAATTATCTCCCTGGCTTTGGTACATATCTAGTCGCGAAGTTGTTGCAACTCCACCGACAAAATAATTCCATCCATGCAGAATATCCATTTTACCATCTCCGTTGAAATCACTGATAGCCAGTTTATCTCCGTAATAGTATTCGTTAATTTCAGGTGTATCATTAAATGTAAAAGACGTTTCTACAAAACCTGTGCCAGTAGAAACTGCCTTATACCAGGGCGCTAAGTTATTTGTAAGGCTTGTTCTCGTCAGAATGTCTGTCTTGCGATCCCCATTAAAATCTCCGAAAAACAAGAGATGCCATTTGGTCGGAAAGCCCGCGTAATAGATACTCCGAGCCAAAAATCCGTCAAAAGTGATAATTTCGCAATATCCATCTTTAATAAGCATCAGATCACTTTTCCCGTCGCCATTGAAGTCTATAACGTGAACCTTATCCACGGATGCCCAGGTTGAAATTGGGAAGTTAAGCGTACCACTTGTGCCCAATGTGCCGAGCCAGGCAGAGCCATTGCCAAAGTACATATGAGCAAAATAGCTACCATTAGTATTATGACCTAACATAGATAACAAATCCCCAATCCCGTCTCCATTAAAGTCGCCTGAGAACATAAAGTGCCCACTCGAATGAATTTTGCTATAGGCTGTAGGTAACGCTACGTTAATAATTGTATTAAAATCGGTAGCATTATTTGAACTCTTGTAAATCCTTACTTCATTTAAAACGCGATTAGAGCCGGAAGTTGTTTTTACAGTAGCGACATCATCCGCCCCATCACCAGTAAAGTCTGTTGTAAAAAAGTTGTAGGCATTAGGTATATCTTTCTTATTAACGATTGTAAAACTAGTTGGTAAGGATTTTGTGGCCGATAAGGTAAAGTTGCTGTTCGTAGCTGTCCGCTTATAAATTTTAAACTCCGAATGATAAATCGTGCTGCCTGAAAGTACCCGAGTAGCAGCTAAAATATCGGAATATCCGTCTGCGTCAAAATCTCCAGAAAATACATCTACGGTCTGTCCTGCTATAGCACCCGAACTGGTAGGTGTTGGAAAATCCGTTGGTTCATCCCCATATTTAAAAATAGTTGAATTTAGCGATGTTCCATTGCTACCAGTTTCAATAACTTCTTTCAAAAAGGAATTCGCGTCATTAAGTCCATATTTGAAGGTATATGTCTTAAAAGCTGCTCCAGATTCTGCCGTAACCGTAATGTTATCTAAGAGGTATTTGGAAACCATAGAAGCATGTGCTTCATAAGTTGTGTTAACATCCGTCCTAATAGAATAATTAAACTTTAGCTTGTTATATGGCGCTGCCCCTGTAGTCGTGTTTCCTGTATAGTTGATTTCATCAATTCTGGAATCCCTGTCAACATTGGTATATTTGAAATCTATATAATTCCCATCATTATATTTTATCCTATTGAGGCGCCAATACAGAACTTTTGTACCATCATGATTCAAAAACTTGGAATCAGATGTATTTCCATACTCCATTGTCACGCCATCTTTTGTTATTACTTGAAAATAATTTGGTTGTCCCGTACCAAATGAGGTAATTGTTGCAAAATTTTCGACTTCTGTCCCATATGTTGTTCCATTAGCACCATAAGTGCCAACCTTCGCAATCAGCCGCATTCCATCAAGCATGAAACGGTCATTCGAGCTTAAGTCCACAGGGCTTATTGCACCATTGTGATAAATGCTTTTTGAACCCCTTGAAATTACAGATAGACCGCTAATACTCCAACCATATCCTAATACACCGTCTCCTGCCAAAGAGTTATATGCAATGGCGATCTGTGGTGCAATTCCATTTGTACCAGGAGGTACAGCAATTGGAATAGTATAACTTGCCTTCCCATCCATAGCGTTTGCCTCTGCTGCGATTGAGCCAACGGGGAGATTTATATCTATTGTCTTTATATTGAAGGACTGCTCTGTAAATAGATCGGTATAGTTTGTTGATTGTCCTAACACTGCCTGCGATATAGTAATTGCCAATATGAAAAGAATTAAAACATGACCGGTTTTTAGGAATATGGACTGGATAATATTTAGTATTTTATTAATTATACGACATTGTTCTATTGGTCATCCTGACTAGTCAAGCAGAATGAAGAATTAAACTCCAAATGGATGCACACGTAAATACGTGGCCACAATACACTTATTTACAGCGATTTGCGACTTTTTACTTAAAAAGTACCTCTAATCTATAGAATGACATTTAATTCACTACTGAAAGGGTAGAAAAGAAAATTATTTGGCGTGTTGTTCAGTACAAAAGTGTCAATAATAAATTATCCTGTCAAGAGCAAATATAAACTTTAACAAAAAAAATTAGATAGCCTGGCTAATAACTCGGATTCTCAAATATAGATCGGTAATCTGTTGAAAGCTTATGAGGGGCATCCATTAAATAGCGATTTTTTTATAATGGCCTATCTCGAATTGTCCACCATCCATTTATTTTATCAACACCCCGTGGAAAACTAATCCACTTTTTGCCTATGTAATTGAACCGCTTTCCCTATTTTTATGTAATTCGTGAGGGGCTACGCTGAAAGATATCCCTTCGACCTGTAAGCCCTGCAACCTTTAAACCGTAAGTAATGCCAGAATTCGTTCATTTACACTGCCATACACAATATTCCCTGCTCGACGGCGCCTCCGATATCGGGGTGATGATGGATAAAGCCGCTGCCGATGGTATGAAGGGCGTAGCACTTACCGACCATGGCAACATGTTTGGTGCGTTCAAATTTGTATCCGAAGCCAAAAAACGAGATTTAAAACCAATCATCGGTTGTGAATTCTATCTGGTAGAAGATCGCCATCGCAAGGCTTTCCTGCGCTCCAAGGGCGAAGAAGATGTGCGACATCACCAGTTACTGCTGGCAAAAAACGCCAAGGGCTACGAAAATCTGTCGAAACTCTGCTCGCTTGGTTTTATTGAGGGTTTGTACAGCAAATATCCACGCATTGACAAGGAAATCCTGGAGCAATACAGCGAAGGACTGATCGCTACAAGCTGCTGCATCGGTGCGGAGATTCCACAAGCGATTTTACAGGGAAAATTGGAAGAGGCTGAAGAAAAACTGCGCTGGTGGCTGGAGCGCTTCGAAGGTGATTACTACATCGAACTTCAACGCCACCGGGGCTTGGAGAATATCGACGGTTTGGGCGTCAGCCAGGAAGACGTGAACCAGAAACTGCTGGAACTTGCCAAGAAATATGACGTCAAAGTTATAGCCACCAATGACTCGCACTATGTAAATGAAGACGACTGGCAACCGCACGACATCTTGCTGTGTATCAACACCAACAGCCTGCTTGGTGAGGAAAAACGCTTTAAATTTCCAAGCTCGGATTTCTTTTTCAAAACGCAATCGGAAATGAGTGTCCTGTTTCAGGATGTGCCGCACGCGCTGGATACTACGATGGAAATTTTCGACAAAATCGAAACGCTCAGCCTTGCACGCGACGTGCTCTTGCCGGCCTTCCCGATTCCGCAGGGTTTCAAAAGTCAGGACGATTATCTTCGACATTTGACCTTTGAAGGCGCTAAAAAACGCTACGGCACGATTACACCGGAGATAGAGGAACGACTCAACTTCGAGTTGCAGGTTATTGAAAACTCCGGTTACCCCGGCTACTTCCTTATTGTTCAGGACTTTACGAATACCGCCCGCAAGATGGGTGTGTCGGTAGGACCGGGCCGCGGCTCGGCGGCAGGTTCGGCGGTGGCATATTGTATTGGGATTACAAATGTGGATCCGATCAAGTATGACTTGCTGTTTGAGCGTTTTCTGAACCCGGAACGGGTATCCATGCCCGATATTGATATTGACTTTGATGATGAAGGTCGGCAGAAGGTAATAGATTATGTAATTGATAAATACGGTCGGAATCAGGTGGCGCAAATCGTGACCTACGGTACCATGGCCGCAAAGCTTTCCCTGCGCGACGTCGGGCGGGTTATGAATGTACCGCTGCCGGAGGTGGACAAAGTGTCCAAGACCTTTCCGGCGCATTTGAAAGCCAATTTGAAGAAAGTATTGGCAGAAGGAGATATTGATCCTAAGTTAAAAGAAGTTTTAAATGCCGAGGAATTAGATAAAGCCTACAAATTCAGGCAATTAGCAGAAGGACAAGACGACATCGGGCAGATGATCCGCACCGCCAAAAAACTGGAAGGTTCGATTCGAAATACCGGTATTCACGCTTGCGGTGTAGTGATTACACCTGATGAAATTACTAAATATGTTCCCGTCAAGGTGGATAAGGAAGCCGACATGCTGGTGACGCAGTTCGACAACAGCGTTGCCGAAAACGCGGGATTGCTGAAAATGGACTTCCTGGGTCTGAAAACCCTCTCCATTATTAAGGATGCGGTGAAAATGGTCAAGGAAAATCACGGCGTCGATCTTGATCCTGAGGCAGTTCCGCTCGATGACGAAAAAACCTATCAGCTTTTCCAGCGCGGTGAAACAGTCGCGATATTCCAGTACGAAAGTCCTGGAATGCAGAAATACATGAAGGAACTGGCGCCTACTACTTTCGAGGATTTGATCGCCATGAACGCCTTGTACCGCCCAGGCCCACTGGAATACATTCCCAACTTCATTGCGCGTAAGCATGGGCGCGAGCCGATCACCTACGACCTTCCCGCAATGGAGGAATATTTGCAGGACACTTACGGCATCACGGTGTATCAGGAGCAGGTGATGTTGCTTTCGCAAAAACTGGCGGGCTTCACCAAGGGTCAGGCAGATATGCTGCGGAAGGCCATGGGTAAAAAACTCAAAGCCGTACTGGATACCATGCATCCGAAATTCATTGAAGGTGGCGAGGCTAACGGACATCCAAAGGATAAACTCGAAAAAATCTGGCGCGACTGGGAAGCCTTTGCTTCTTATGCCTTTAATAAGTCTCACTCGACATGCTATGCGTTCGTGGCTTTCCAAACTGCATACCTCAAGGCGCACTACCCCGCGGAGTATATGGCTTCGGTGCTCACGCACAACAAGAATAATATTTCCGATATTACCTTCTTCTTGCAGGAATGCAAGCGCATGGGCATCCCGGTGCTGGGTCCTGACATCAACGAATCGATGTCTAATTTTTCGGTAAACGATAGAGGTCAAATCCGCTTTGGCATGTCGGCACTCAAGGGGGTCGGCGAAGGTCCGGTAGAAGCGATTCTCGAAGAACGTAGTAAAAATGGGCATTTTGAAAGCATTTTTGACCTGACGCGACGCCTGCCTTTGCAATCTATCAACAAGCGCGTGCTGGAAAGCCTGGGCTATGGCGGAGCATTTGATTGTTTTGAAAATATACACCGGGCACAGTATTTCGCGCCAAGTGAAAAGTACGATTCCTTACTCGAACACGCATTGAAATATGGTAATGCATTCCAGGGACAAAAGGCGCAGGCGGCGGTATCGCTCTTCGGCGATATGCAGGACGAGATCATGATTCCCGAGCCGGAAATGCCCGATTGCCGGGAGTGGTCGCTTTTGGAAAAACTCAACAACGAGCGCGAGGTCACGGGTATTTACATCAGTGGTCACCCTCTCGATGATTATCGGGTAGAGATTGAAAATTTTGTTACCTGCTCGCTCGAACAAGTGGAGCAGCATATGCATAAACCGCAGCTCAATCTTGTGGGGCTGGTAGTCACTGCACGCCATATGGTTTCCAAAAACGGTAATGGTTGGGGTATTTTTGAAATACGGGATTATGATGGCAGCATGGAATTCAAGCTGTTCAAAGATGATTATCAAAAGTACCGGCACATACTGGAAGAAGGCAAGGCGCTTTTCCTGAAAGGCAGTTTCCAGAAAGGCTGGCGCGAAGATTCTGATATGGAATTTAAACCCAAGGAAATCAGTCTTTTGGAAGGCGTCGCCGAAAACCTAACCGATAGCATTACCCTGCGCATTCCGGTAGAAGCTCTCACTGAAAAGTGGATCGAACATCTGGATAAACTTTGCAAGCAATACAAGGGCAAGCACCGCCTCCGCATGGAACTGCTGGACAGTACCAACCGCCTGAAACTAGAAATGTTCTCAAAAGATCGTAAAGTACTGGCTAATAATGACTTCGTAGCGGAGCTGGTAAAGATGGGCGTGGAGTACAGGTTGAATT
>CAZGAU010000177.1:0-10350 GCA_964523725.1 uncultured Saprospiraceae bacterium | reverse complement strand
GTTGGGCAATACGGGTACCGCGGATCATGGTTTGCACGTCGCGTTCATCGCTGAAGTAATTAGGATCGATCAACGGTTTATCCTGCGGATTGGCAGAAGCCAGCCTCACTTCGCCGCGGCTGTGAGGGTTGATCAGCGTAGCACCTATACCAAAGCCATTACCCTTTTTCGGATTTTCAAAACCATGCCGCACGTAATATGCCGGTGCAAAATGATACTGCATATCCGGCGCCTCCAACCCTTCCTGGGTACGCACAAAGCCCCCACCTTCGGCAACATTGCTGGTAAACGGTCCTTTTTTGGAGAGTAAATATTTCCAGAGGTTTCCGATGATGTTAGGAAAACGCTCCGCACTATCCAGCGTAAAATTCTTGGTGCAATGGTACAAAACGCCCCCCAATAAATGATCCTGCAAATTTTTTCCGACGCCGGGCAAATGTTTGTGCACCGAAATGCCCAATTCCCGAAGCGCCGCTTGATCGCCGATGCCGGAAAGCATCAGCAATTGTGGGCTATTGAAAGCCCCGGCACTCAGAATGATTTCTTTTCCAACGGTGACCTGATTGGTCTCATTACCCAATTGATATTCTACACCAGTGGCTACGCTATTTTCAATCAAAATTTTCCGGACCAATGCGTTAGTAATCACCGCCAGATTCGGGCGTTTCCGGGCCGGCTCCAGAAAAGCGGTAGCCGTGCTTTCCCGCGTGCCCTTACGTTGACTAACCTGGTAAATCCCGAAACCATCCTGTCCGGCGCCATTAAAATCGTCGTTCAATGGATAGCCGGCCTGCTGTGCCGCTTCTTGCAAGGTGAGCGTGAGTGGGTGCGGATTGCGCGGATCACTGATTGTAAATTCGCCGTCATTGCCATGAAATTCATCTCGGATGCGGAGATTCCGTTCATATTTTTTAAAATAAGGTAAAACCTCCTCGTACGACCAGCCTTTGTTGCCTAGTGCAGCCCAGCTGTCAAAGTCTGCGCGGTGCCCCCGGATATAGATCATCGCGTTCATACTGCTGCAACCGCCCAGAGTTTTGCCCCTCGGCTGATACATTGGGCGATTGCCCATATGCACCTGAGGCACCGAATCGTAATTCCAGTCGAACGCCGAGCGAAAAAGCTTGTTAAAAGCGGCCGGTACCTGGATATTTGCACTATTGTCTTTACCTCCTGCCTCCAGCAAAAGCACCTTGTGTTGCGGGTTTTCCGATAAGCGATTCGCCAACATGCAGCCCGCCGAGCCCGCGCCAATAATTATATAATCGAATATCATAAGTAGTCGGACAGTTTTGAAGTCGACCGTCGAAAGTCCAATTAACCTGACAATCAAATTCTTATGAAATATTTTATAATAACATAAATTTTTCTCTTTACTTAAGTAGTCGGACAGTTTTACAGTCGATTGTCGAAAGTAAAATTAAGCTGACAACCAACTTCTTATGAAATATTTTATTTTAATTTAAAATTGTCCCTTTGCTTATTATACATGGATTCAACTTTGTTTTTGAAATCCGGATTTCCTTTTCTTCCCGAAAATTAGATAAAAATTAGACTTTTTCTTTTTCTAATTGGAATTTCAAAAGCAAATTTTGCAGAATGGCACTCAAAAGCCCTACCTTTAAATTCATTTTTTAACCCAAAATCCGATTATTATGCAAAAACCGACTATGCTATTCTTGTTGCTGTTATTTACGCTCAGCCTCACCGCCCAGGAAAAACAAAAAGCCTCCAATGGCTGGGAATACATTGTAAATCAGGAAGGTAAAGGAAAGAAAGCAACCCGCCAAAACGGTGTAGAAGCCCACATGCGCTTATCCGATGCATCAGGTAATGCTTTGTTTTCATCTTATGATCTGGGACTGCCGGATTATCAAGCGTTGGCAGACGTGCCAGAATCTTTTCAAACTGCGGTAGAATTAATGTCCGAAGGTAGTAAATATACATTCTATATACCGATGGAGGATTTCAAAAAAGGCCTCGGGCAGGGTATGGAGGTCGAACTCCCCGGCGATCATGTGGTCTGGGAACTGGAAATCCTGAAAGTATTGCCAGGCAAACCTTCGATCGCGGATGTAGTGCAGAAAACCATGGAACAAGAGGGCCCGGACGCTGCTTTTGCAAAATATAATACACTTGTAAATAAAAAATCCGGCGATATTTACATCAATGAATGGGAAGTAAATAGTCTGGGCTACAGTTTTCTGCAAGCCGATAAAACAAAGGAAGCTATCAGTATTTTCAAATATAATGTAAAAATGAATCCAGATTCTGCCAATGCGTACGACAGCCTGGGCGAGGCGCTTGCTGCATCGGGGCAGAAGCAAGCTGCTATTGAGCATTATAAAAAATCGTTGGAGCTCAACCCTGCGAATGAAAATGCGAAAAAAATGATCACAGAGCTGGAAAAACAATAAAATTTTCCAGCAAACTTCAACCCATAAGCATGAGTCATCCCGAATTTTTGCTGCACTCGTCCCATCGGGACGAAATATTGGTAGAAATGATCCATTGTGTCGATTTGCATGCCGTAGGTATGCTTTATAACGCGTACCGATGGCACGCCAAGACGTGTTTTTTGCAAATATCTACCCATATTTTGCCCCTAACGGGGCATTTTTAAAATTCGGGATGACTCATGTTTTTTTATTATGCTCTCTCATATTCCACAATTTTCGTCGGTTTCAACCCACTCATTATCAAATCTCTCCAAGTTTTTTCTTAACTATGCCCTTTGTTGGCGCTGAATACCGTTGCGATTATAACAATAACAACCATAGCGTGCCCGGTATCAACAAAAATCAAACTATCAACCTAAAATCATGAATAAAACATCACCGACCACACAAAAGCAAGGTCATTTTATTAGGGAATTTGGGCTAGGTGCTGCCATTATTTTGTTTGTAAGTTCTATCCTTGGATCAGGAGTTTACAAAAAAATAGCCCCGATGTCGGCGGATTTGCAATCGCCAACATTAGTGTTATTTGCATGGTTACTGGCTGGTATAATAACCCTTTTTGGGGTGCTGACTACCGCAGAGATCGGTGGGGTCATTACGGAATCGGGCGGGCCATATGCCTACTTCCGGCGGATTTATGGTCGGCGGTTTGCTTTTTATTATGGCTGGTCGAGCTTTTCGGTGATCCAGTCGGCTTCGATCGCTTCCATTTCCTATGTGTTTGCGCAATCGTTGAACGCTTTGGTGGAACTACCTATCCTGGGTGGAGGCTGGGAGACTTATACCTTATTAGGTTTGTTCAAGCCTTTTGCCAATCTGGGCGTAAAACTCACTGCAGTAGCGCTCATTGCTACGCTGGCCACAATCAACTATCGGGGCGTAAAAGAAGGCGGCTGGGTGAGCAAGGTCATCACGGTGCTGGTGGTTATTAGCTTATTTTTTATCATTATAACCGGCCTGAGCATGAGTGGTGGCTCCGTGGAAAATTTGCAACAGGCGGCGAGCTCTTACCCACCGGCGAGTTTTAATGGCAGTTTGGGCTGGTTTGGACCTTTGTTTGCAGCAATGCTGGGCGCATTCTGGGCGTACGAAGGCTGGCTGAACATCGGCTTTATCGGTGAGGAAGTTAAAAATCCGCAACGTAATATTCCACTGGCATTGATCTTTGGAATTCTTATCATTATTACAATCTATTTACTCGTCAACTCGGCATATCTTTTTGTGATTCCGATGGATCAAATGATTGCCATTGCTGCGGATGAGAATAGCATTGCTGCGGTGGAAGTGATCCGGGCATATATGGGGCAAACCGGCGTGTTATTTATTTCTTTACTTATTATTATTACCACAGCCGGCTGTACTAATGCTACGATTCTCACGGCAGCACGAATTTATTACTCCATGGCTAGAAATGGTTTATTTACTGGTCGTGCGGATTATTTACATCCCAAGTTTAATACCCCTTCGCGTGTGCTGGTAATGCAGGCGGTTTGGTCAAGTTTGCTGGTATTTTCCGGCACTTTCGATCAGCTGACCGATATGCTTATTTTTGCTTCGTTTATTTTCTATGGCTCAATTGCGGCGGGAATTTTTGTGTTAAGACGCAAGGAACCGGATGTGCATCGCCCCTACAAAGCTTTTGGCTATCCGGTTGTGCCGATTGTTTTTGTGTTGTTCTGTGCGGTGCTGGTAGTGATGACCTGCGTACAACGTCCACGGGAAGCGGGCATCGGCTTATTTCTGATTCTGATTGGAACGCCATTTTATTATTATTGGAATCGTAAATACGGTAATAGTAAAGAGAAAGGATAAATAATGCTCATCTGAAAATAAGAAGCGTGCCACATTCTGCTTGGGTTGTGGCACGCTTTTTTCTGTTTAGCCCATCGAATGAATACCCATCCAATTGCCTTCGGTATCGTGGAAAATGGCGAAATAGCCCATATTATCCGGGATGGCAGTTTTACCCAGTTCTACTTTACCGCCGGCAGCTTCCACGCGGTTGAGCACAGTAGTCAGATCATCACCTCCATTCAAGTAAAGCTTGGCTCCTTTTTCCGTAGGTTCGTAGCCTTCCCCGAAGCAAATTGCACCGCCGACACCTTGCCCCTGCTGGAAAGGAAGCATACCCATTCTGACCGAATCCATCTCCATTTCGGGCATTTCATAATCAAAGATGGTGCTGTAAAATTTTTTGGCGCGAGCGAAATCTGAAACCGGTATTTCAAACCAGTTCACAGCATTGGTAGGAACTTTCATAATGAATTTTGTTAGTTAATAGAATCAGGTGATAAATTTCCTTTCAAAAATAATCCAATTTCAGCACATTTCAAAACAAATCGTATTAAAAAATTAAACTTTTTGTTTTACTCATTCTTTTTCCCACGCTGTTCTATTCTTTGTGGAATTGCCAGATCGAGGATCATGATTTTCTGCCAGACTTTACCCGCCAATCCGTGAGCCAGCTGTTCCACATCATTGACTGCTTCCAGCACCACGGAATCATTGAGATACTGCGCGGGCAAAGCCGCCAGTTTGCTTGTAATGGAAAGCAATTCCGAGCAATAGTCCAGGTAGCGCGCCAATTCAAAGGCAGTCATCGTACGTTCGGGAGAAGATTCTGTAGAACTTGTATTGGAAAGCAGAAAAGCCGGATCTTTGGTGAGCTGATGCATATCCACCACGTGGGCAATACTGCGCAGTCGATGCAAAGCTCGCAAGGTAGCATAGCGCTTGAGCCGGCCCTCCAGCGTGCCCAGAAAATAAAGGGCAATCGCCAGGAAAATCACCTCATTAATAGCAGATTCGACCCCCTGCAAAAAATCAGAGATGCCATCCACCTGGGTGGGGATTTGTTGCAACGTAGCACTAAAAATTGCAACTGCAATCCCAATCAGCAAAACGATTATCGAGATCACCGCCAATCTGACCAACCAAATAGGACGTTGTAAACGCTCCAATAGTTGGGCAATACCTTCTCCAACTTGCTGTAACTCAAGGCACACCTGCCGTAAACCGGAATCAGGAAAGCGCTCTTTGATACGTTGCTCCAGCTTGGCCAGGGTTCTGAGAATCAAATCGCATTTCAGTTCGCTGTATCGCGCCGGCGTTTTTTTATTTTTGATAAAAAGTGCGAACCATTCTTCGGCAAACATCGGGCTACGACCAAGCATAGGTAGTTTTTTACCAAAGGTAGGAAAATGGTTTTATTGATTCATAGTTGCGCGGATTCCTTGCACTTTCGAGCTCCTGAACTTTTAAACTTCAAATCAATACTTCTGCTGCCAACCAGGAAAGAAATAAGTCGTCCTGCCGGCTATCTTCGCACTTTGCGCCAGGGTGCCATCGGGAGCAGTAGCGCCATTGTCGCGCCATTTCCAGAGCCAATCGTCGGGATAACGCTTATAATGTGCTTCTTTTTCAACGGCAAAACTCAGGATTTCCTGCATTTTTTGATAAATGTCGCGGAGATGTGTTTCGGAAAGATTCTCCAGCCTAGAGGCGGGATGAATCCTGGTCTGATAGCAGATTTCATCGGCGTATAAATTACCAATACCGGCGATATGACTTTGATTCAGCAGAAAATTCTTGAGAATTCCTTTTCTGCCTTGCGTCAATTCCAGGAATTCTGATTCTGAAATGCGCAGCGCATCTGGTCCCAAGCTGATTTCCTTGATATAGGCATCCCTGTTTTCAAGATAACGAATTTTAGCAAACTTGCGCGGATCATCAAAACCAAGCCGGAATCCATTGTCAAAATGAAAAGCAAAACGCTCATGCTTTGGACGATCGGTATCATCGTTATAATATTTAATATCGCCGGTCATACCAAAATGCAATAACACGGAGTGCCCGTTATCAAGATCGCCAAAAAAATATTTTCCCTGCCGGTAAGAGCCAGTAAACGTGCGCCCGCCGAGCTTTTCTGCAAAAGTATCGCCACTGACATTGCGTATAATATGAGCATCATGAATCTGGACTTCCATGATTTTCTGGTGGAGACTTGTGCTATCAAAATAACGCTGGAAGGTATTCACCTCTGGAAGTTCAGGCATGATTTGGGTTTTACAGATTGGAACAGCCTTTGGTAAAAGTTGTTTGAAAAATTTATCTTTGACGGCGTAAATTCAATAAAATACAAAAGCCCATCCGAAAAGGACAGGCCATTTTTAGGAATTAACATGTGCCACACTTTTGAAGTGCGGCACATGTTTTATTATTAACTTCCGAAGTCGTCGAAAGCGATATTTTCTTCCGGAACGCCCAGTTCGTCAAGCATTTTCATTACAGCTTGAAGCATCATAGGCGGGCCACAGAGGTAGTACTCCACTTCTTCCGGTTCCGGGTGTTCTTTCAAGTAATTATCATACAAGGCCTGGTGGATAAATCCAGTCATACCTGTCCAGTTATCCTCAGGCAGTGGTTCAGAAAGCGCGATATGATAACTAAAGTTGTCGTAATCTTTTTCAATATCTCGGAAATCCTTGGTGTAGAACAATTCTCGCAGAGAACGACCACCATACCAGTAAGAAACCTTGCGGTCTTTGGTTTTCAGAGTATGGAACAAGTGGAAGATGTGCGAACGCAAAGGTGCCATACCTGCACCTCCACCGATGTAGATCATTTCTTTCTTGGTCGGTTTGATAAAGAATTCGCCGTAAGGACCGGAAATTGTGACTTTATCACCTGGATGACGTGTAAACACATAAGAAGAGCACACGCCCGGATTCACCTGCATCCAGTCGTTGGCGGCACGATCCCAGGGTGGCGTCGCAATACGAATATTCAACATGATGATGTTACCTTCCGCAGGGTGGTTGGCCATAGAGTAAGCGCGGAATTGTGGCTCATCGTTCACCATTTTCAATCCCCACATTTTGAACTTATCCCAGTCGGGCTTGAATTCGTCCGGCTTCTTGTCCATCCGCGGGTGGGCAGTTACGTCGATATCTTTGAAATCACATTCGATTACCGGTACATCGATCTGAATGTAACCACCAGATTCAAATTCCAGGTGTTCGCCTTCCGGCAGTCTCACTACAAATTCTTTAATAAAGGTCGCAACGTTATAGTTGGAAACCACTTCGCATTCCCATTTTTTGATGCCGAAAATTTCTTCCGGCACACGGATGCGCATATCTTGGCGAACTTTCACTTGGCAAGCCAGACGTTTGTGTTCGGCAACTTCCTTACGCGTAAGGTGATTCAATTCAGTGGGTAGCACATCTCCGCCGCCCTCATCGATGTGGCACTCGCACATGGCGCAAGTACCACCGCCACCACAAGCAGACGGAAGGAAGACATTTTTATCGGAGAGAGTTGCCAACAAGGAAGAGCCAGGCTTTACCAGCATTGGATTTTCTTCGTCTCCATTGATGATGATCTTCACATCACCCTGAGGTACCAGCCGCTTCCGCGCGGAGATCAGCATGAAAGCCAGCAACAGAATCACTGCGCTGAACACAACCATCGCAAGGAGGATGTTGACAATAGTGGATGCTAAAAGAATAAACATATCTTACAATTTCTAGATTTATCAATTAATTACTTCCCGCTCACCAGCGCTGCCGGATCGATACCCATCAAGCTCATGAATGCAATCCCCATTAAACCGGTCAGAATAAAAGCCATACCCAAGCCGCGCAGTGCCGGCGGTACATTCGAATACTTGATCTTTTCGCGAATTGCTGCGATGGCAACTACAGCCAGGAACCAGCCAAAACCACTACCCAAGCCATAAGCGACCGAGTCGCCAAAGTTATATTCACGAGATACCATGAAAAGCGAACCCCCAAGAATAGCACAGTTTACAGTGATCAGCGGGAGGAAGATACCAAGCGCACTATACAGGGATGGTGAATATTTTTCGACTACCATTTCTACCAATTGTACCATCGCCGCGATGGTCGCAATAAACAAAATAAAGCGCAAAAAGGTCAGGTCGATACCCAGCAGTCCGTTTTCACTTAGCAGGTACTCATTGATTGCCCAATTGATCGGAATGGTAATGCCAATCACAAAAATAACCGCCATCCCCAAACCAAACGCCGTCTTTACCGTTTTGGACACAGCCAGGAAAGAGCACATGCCCAGGAAGTAAGACAAGATCATATTTTCGATGAAGGCAGATTTTATAAATATATTTAAAGCTTCCATTTTTCAGATTATTTTGATTCACGAATCAGTCCATTGTTTTAGGATACATCTACCAATTTCTGGTTATAGGCACGTTGTATCCAGATCAACACACCAATTACAAACAATGCCGCGGCAGGGAGTACCATCAAACCATTATTGCTGTACCAGCCAAACCAGCTGCCTTCAGCGGTGGTGTTGATCAAGAATTCAGCGGTTGGACCAATGATCTTCCATTCGATCGGGCTACCTGCAAAGAGTGTACCTTTGCCAAACAATTCTCGCAAAACCGCTACGATAATCAGGATGGCACCGTAACCCAAGCCATTGCCGACACCGTCCAGGAATGAGCGCCAGGGCTTGTTGGCCATTGCATATGCTTCCAGACGTCCCATCACGATACAGTTGGTAATGATCAGACCGATAAATACGGACAACTGCTTCCAAACCGCGTAATTAAAGGCTTTCAGCACCAATTCAACCACAGTTACCAAAGTAGCAATGATCACCAGCTGCACGATCATACGCACCTGCTTGGGGATGTAACTTCGCACTGCGGAAGTCGCCAGGTTGGAAAATGCAGTCACAAAAATTACTGCCACTGCCATTACCACTGAAGGATAGACCTGTGTGGTTACCGCCAGCGCCGAACAAATACCCAGCACCTGCACAGTGATCGGGTTGTTGTCATTCAGCGGGTCGGTCAGCAGTTTTCTTTCTTTTTTACCGAATATCGGCTCTCTTTCTTTTACAGGAGCAGATTGTGTTGCCACGTCAGCCATATGTTTTTAGATATTTAGATCAACCAAATGTTTTTTATTTCATACCAGTTGCGTTGCTCTCCGCACGCAGTTTCTGAAGATAAGGCTCATAATAGTTTAGTCCGCGCTCCAGCATCTCCGTCACGCCATTACAGGTAATAGTTGCGCCGGAAATTGCATCTACCTGATGCTCAATGTCCTGAATGCCACCTTTTTTTACGGTTACTGCTACGAGATTTCCTTCGTCGTCATAAATCTTTTTATTCACAAACTGCACCGAAAACGCAGGATTATCTTTGATTTCGGCGCCCAGACCCGGCGTTTCAGCTTTGTGGTCAAAAGAAGCACCCGCTACCGTATTCAAGTCGCTTTCCAGAGCGATGTTGCCCCAAATCTCATCCCACAAGCCGTTGCCACGAACCGAGAGAATGTAGAATTTATCCCCATCCTGGGCGTTGAAAATGAATAAAGGCAATTTGCGATCCGATTCCGGTTTTTTTCTCTCTTTCGCCATATCAATACTTTCAGCCTGCACGTCGGTTAGTACTTCACCCTGGGTATTAAGCGCCACCTGTTCAACCTGATCATTAAACACATCCAGTACTTCCTGGTCGCTCATTTCATCCAGCGGTTTGCTCAGGTGTTCTCGTACAGCCGAGAGAATAGCACGCTTATTGAAAACCACTTCGTTTTTGTCAGCGGCAGGTTTTGTGGCATAAAACATACCCGAAAGAATCAGTGCGGAAACCACGCACATGCTAATCGTGAAAATGAGAATATATCTTGTTGAGCCCACAGCTACTAATTTTTTTATTTCAACAATGAAAAGGATTCCTTGTTTGTCAAAATCCTGTAAACCTGTCAGATTCTATGCTTATTTAAGTTTAAGCCGAAGCTTTTGCCCGTTTCAATCGACGGTTGATGTTGCCCTGCAACACCATATAATCGATCAGGGGTGCAAAAACATTCATGAACAGAATAGCCAGCATCCAGCC
>CAZGAU010000176.1:0-10534 GCA_964523725.1 uncultured Saprospiraceae bacterium | reverse complement strand
GCTCATCTACCAGCACCAGACCGTGCATCTGATAAGCAATGCCGATGGCTTGAATCTTCGCCGGATCAACCGCTGTTTTTTGCAATAACTCTCTGGTTGCTATACAGACATATTCCCACCACTGTTCAGGATCCTGTTCCGCCCAATCGGGTTGCAGCGCAATAATGCCCATCTCAGTGCCAGGATGCTGCACGACGCCAACCGTCTCCCCGCTTTCAGGGGAAATAAGAGCTGCTTTAATCGATGAACTACCAATATCGTAACCTAGTAAATACACATTCAGGATGTTTGTGAATAGAAATATGCTCCAATGTCTGAGGCAATGTGCTTGAAATCATTAGCGAATATAATAACATAACATCGTACTCAATATTCATGATTTAACATATTCTGCGCAATGCTTTCCAAAATTACCCAGACTACGGAAAAAGAATTTGCAAGCCAAATATTGAAATTTTATTTCTCTTAAGTAAAGAGACAATTTTATGTTCTTATAAAATATTTTTTAAGAAGTTGATTGTCAGACCAATTTGACTTTCGACTGTAAAACTGTCCGACTACTTACTTATCTAACAACTACAAGTATTTTTACTATATTTGTATTCAATCGTAAAGGCTTATTTTTGATTTATAGGCTACGGCATTTTTCTGCGCATAAACCCATAGAATTTTAGCCCTCCGCTATAGACAGCATTTTATCTGTTCCTATTTTAAAGACTATACCGACTGAGGTTAGCGGAGAAGATTTGTTTTGTATTATAAAAGGTATGGTTCACCAATATATTATATTTTTTGAAACCTCATTACCACGTTGTGCGGCATTATATAGTAAAGTAACTTGTTACCTTTATGATTTCTTTTTACAACCTGTTGAGTAAAACCAACAATGAGGCTATAAATGAGGTTTACTAAATGAGCATTTTAAAGCCAATGACAATAAAAACATGGATAACAAAAAAGAAGTGACCATATATGACCTTGCCAGAGAACTTAATGTCTCTCCTTCTACGGTATCCCGTGCACTCAAAGGACATTACAGTATCGGAAAAAAGACGATAAAAGAAGTCAAGGAATTAGCAGATAAACTCGGCTATCGCCCGAATGGACTTGCTGTGAGCTTGCGAAATAGCAAAACGTATGTTATTGGGGTAGTCATTTCTTGGGTAAATCGACCTTTTAACTCCTCCTTGATCAGTGGTGTAGAAGAAGCTGCCAGTAAAGCAGGCTACAGAGTTATCATCGCACAATCACATGATAGCTACAAAAATGAGGTGGAAAGCGTGGAGGCTCTTTTCGACAGTAGAGTAAGCGGTCTCGTTGTTTCTTTGGCAATGGAAACAAAAAAATACACCCATTTTGAAAAATTCTTACGTCATGATATTCCTGTCGTTTTTGTAGATAGAGTCACCGAAGACATTAATTGTCACAGAGTTATAATTGATAACTTTCAAGCAGGTTTTACTGCTACGGAACATCTGATTCAACAAGGCTGCAAACGAATCGCTCATTTTGCCGGCGCTCAGCATCGCAATATCTATAAAGAGCGGATGCGGGGTTATATTGAGGCTTTAAAAAAACACAACTTGCCAGTTGATGAAAGCCTGATCATGCGTTTCAATAATCTTAGCATGGAGGAAGGGAAAAAAGTTTCCAACTATCTGCTGGAGCTACCCAATCCGCCTGATGGTATTTTTTCTTCGAACGATACAGCAGCGGTAAGTGCCATCCAATGCGCGAAAGAACGTGGCATCAAAGTACCGGAGCAACTTGCTGTTATTGGCTTTAACAACGATCCGATTTCCGAGATCATCGACCCCAATTTATCAACCATTACACACCCTGCAATCGACATGGGTAAAATAGCGGCGAAACAAGTTTTGAAACACATGGATCAGGAAAACATTATCGAATCGGAAACGGTGGTTCTGAAAACACAACTTATCATTCGGGCATCTTCCTCGCGCAAAAACCGGAGCTGATTTATTGAGCAAAAACCGCTGCCACGCTTTCACCTAGCCCGGATGACCTGGCAGTGACTTTAAGCCAGTACCTTCTTGAGAAAATAAGCTCAGAAAAGACTCTGATTTGGCAAATCTTCAGAATTTGCGAAATCTCTTACAAAACGCATCATCCACTTTCTACTCAAGCATATCACTTATTTAACCTGAATTAATCATACTCGCTCCAGTAAACACAATACTAATACCATACATGCAAGATTTATCCGGGCATTTGATAAAAATCTCCGGTAGCTTGGCATCATAATCCGGGTAAAATGTAAATGATATCCCCACATTTTGTAATGTCTTTATAAAAAGGCACCTTTAGTAAAAAACTTTATTAACAACTTAAAATCTTTAAAAATGAAAACATTAAAAATTATCACTGTTTTGGCTACCACTTTTGGATTACTATTCATCTCTTGTAAAAAAGATGATACATTTTGTATCAACAATGTACAGATAACGGGCCTTGCAAACATAGGCGAATTAACGATCAAGGCGAACGGACAAAGCTATACAGGGCAAGGCGCCTTGCCTACTACTGTGAAAATCGGCAAATATGAAGGCAAGATGAGCTCCGTGATTACCAAGCAAACCCAGACAGATAAAGGATTTGACGTGGAATTGGTCCACTTTTTTGACGACGGCAATGGTAATACCTTCTGGACGAATGACAAAGCGACTTTGACTCCGTTGAACGCTGAATTCACCAAATTTCAAGTGTATGATGACCTCACGGTAGTCGGCGGCACCGGTGATTTTGAGTGCGCTTCCGGCAAATTAGTCAATCAGGGCCCGCTTGATTTTGTAATGGGAACCTTACAAGTAAATATGACGGGGAGTGTGTGCGGGGGATGTGAATAATATTATAGTGTTTTGACTATCATTTTGATGAGGGCAGAGATTTCGTAAATCTTGGAGATTTGCGAAATCTTAACCTTTTGCTCCATCAATACTTTACAACTAATTTTCATGTTAAACAAACCAAAATAAATTTATAATGAAAAATATAATTATTTTTTCTTGTGTCACTTTAATATTAAATGGGTGCATATTATTACCAAAAGTAGATAACTCACAACCTGAAAGTACAGGAGCAATAATTACATTTTCACAAAACTCTAGTTTAGGACCTGGTCTCTGGGCAGACTTATCTGTTTATAGCGAGGATCTAAAAATTATAGAAGTTTTCAATATTATGCAAAACCGGAATTATGATATTGAGCATTGGGATGCCAATAATAGCTACAAAAAAGTAACTGTTGTAGCTAATGCTAAAACTAATGAATTTAATGGAATGCTTGTAAAAGGAAGATGGAAAATTACCTCCTCTAATCCTTCAGATACAGGGGGATCGCTTAATATAAAATGGAGACGTTGACTTGTAAGTTTAGATTAAGAAGTTTAAGTGAATTGGATTCAAAAAAATGAACCAGAGAAGATTGAAATGCTAGTTAGATGGGAAACTTTTAAAAAGTTAAATCGAATAAAAACAACAATTTATGAAAAAGATTATAATTTTAACATTAACAATATTAACCTTTTCCTCTTGCAAATTAATAGAGGATATTATTTCAATTCCCGGAAATACAGGGGAGCAGATAAAAAATACTACAGAAGCACTACTTGATGATGCAATTGCTAAAATTGGTCAGCAGTCTGAATCTTGGGAAGCTACTCTTGAAAACCTAAGTAATCAATTAACTGATGAAGCCCAAAGCACAATTCGTAATGAAGTCCAAAACCTTCTCAAAAATACGATACAAGCTGCAGGAGAAGAAATAAGTTGTAGATCTGAGTTTTATGGCAAACGTATGCAAGAAGAATTGGGGCGCTTAAAAGCCAAATTACTAAATAAACCTTTACCTGAAAAACAACCGATAGTTTGTACCACACACCCAGAAATTATTAAACTGGATGAAGAGCCAAATAATAGATCTCAAATAAAATTTTCGGGTTATAACTTTGATAACCATTCAAGTTTGAAGCTCTTTCTACTTACAGGCTCACAACTAGTTGATGTAACTGCTCACCTCCATAGAACTAGTAACTATTCTATGATAGCGAATTTAAGCGGTAGTGGAATTATATTAAATGACAATATGAAAGAGATAAGGCTTTATTATTCTAATGGAAATTATTATTCAGTACCAATTGCACCACGCATTATACCGGATTGTCAAGTTAAATTATATACACATCCAGCAAGAGATGTAATTGATTTTGTACCTCCTCACAAGAGTGGCGATAAAGATTTCTGGGGGAATGGTCCAGAAATATATACTGCAGTAACAATCTTCATTGAGGACAATATAGTAAAAGCTGAGATTCTAATGACAGCTCAAGAGACAAAGAATGGCGATACCAGAGCTGAAGGTCGTGGAATATTTACTATTTACACTCCTGAACCCAACTGGATAATCCAAAAAATAACGACTGATACATTTACAGAGCATCGTTATATTCATTCTACATGGGATCCTTATCCTGTTAATACAGGCTCAGGAGAATTAGTTAATAGATTTGAGTTTGTAGGAGATGTATGGGGTGAAGAATCCGGCACGAAAACCAAAGTCAGAGTAATATTTAATCCTATAAAGGTAGAATTAAAAGAAATTGGAAATTGTAGAAACTAAAATTTACTTCTAACGGATACTCCAAATAAAAGAATATAGTCAGGGCGAATCCTGGATTCGCCTTCGGCTTTAAAGCTATGATATTTTTATTCACCTCTATAATCCAACACAATGAAAAACTTATTATTATCTATTATCTTACTTTTATTTACCGGTTTTGCGTTCGCACAACCCCTGCAAAAAGGCAATCTGATTAGTATTCACATCTTAACGATGGAATTACAACCCAATGTAACAATGGAGCAGGTATTCGAATTTTACCATACGAAGTATTTTCCGGCTGCGAAAAAACATTTTGGCATGATTGGCTTTATTGGACAAGGTGTCCGCGGTAGTATTAGTACTGATAATAAGCTTGTGCTCATCTGGCATTTCAAAACAGAAGCAAGCAGAGACAAATATTTCAAAGCAGATGGCAATTTTTCAGAGCTGGGCGAGAAAGCCTGGGCGCAAGTGGCATCTATTAATGAAGAATTGAATAAATTGGCTACGATTACAAGCGAATGGGCAGATTGGATATTAAAATAAACGATGTTTTATTTAGTTTTTTTTACACAAGTGAATAAATATTTAATCTGTAATCAAGCTGCCACTATTTTTTAATATTAAAACCTATGCGCTATGAAAAATCTTACATTGTTATGCGGCTTATTCCTGCTTATTACCAGCCTCAGCGCTCAGAAAAATGAGGATTTGCTAAATATCCTAAAAAAAGAAACCGAGGCTTTCGCCAACGCCAATTTTGACGCCTGGCAATCCTGCTGGAGCCACACCGAAAACGCTTATTTTTCTTATGCAGAACAAGGCAGCCTCTTTTCCGTAAAAGGCTGGACCAACATTGAAACGGCATTTAAAGAAGCTTTCAAAAATCGGAAAAAGTATGATGCTAATTTCAGGCGAGAAAATATTCAAGTGGAAAGACAGGGCGACTGGGCTTTTATCACTTTTGAGCAATACGATAAACTCAATGACAAGGCTGCGGAGGTACATAAACAAGAGAGCCGGGTTATGAAAAAGGCGAAGGACGGCTGGAAAATCCTCAGCGCAGAAATTGATAATCTCACCTCGTTTGACCGAACCGGCAAGGAGCTTCATCATGTATTATTGGCTTCCTTCATACCTGAGGCACCGGCATCGGATATTCAATATATTTATGATCAATTCAAAAGTATAGTGGGTAAAATAGAAGGAATGAAATCTTGCACGATGCTGAAAAATGAAGATAAATCCAGCCCATTTCATTACACCTTCATCATGACTTTTAGCTCGGAAGAAGCGCTGCGTGCTTATGAGGCACACGCCAATCATCAGGCGGCAGTGGAAAGATGGATAAAGGCAGGCAATAAAGTAACGGTGATTGATAGTTGGAAATAGGGCAATATGTAATTTTTTAGCTTTATTTTTTTAATTCGCCGGGGGCCGTTTGGATACAAAAAATATTAGCACTATGATATACAACTCATTTATGCTAGATATTATATTTGTATTCAAATGAAACCCCTATGCCCGTCACCCAAATTTGCATCTATTTATTGTGCCTTACTTTGCTTTATATGCCTCTTAAAGCGCAGGAAATCTGGTTATTACAAGCGCCTGGTAAAGATGCAGACTTCCAGGAGTTACAAATCCGACGAATTATTCAGGATCGAGAAGGCTTTATTTGGGCAGCTTCGCAGAATGGTTTAATCAAATATGATGGTTATCAATTTTATACTTATTATTATGATGCTTCAAATCCAACGGGATTGAGGCATAATTTTATTACCAATTTACTCGAAGATCCTGAGGAAGAATTTATTTGGATAACTACCTACGGCGGAGGGCTGCATCGTTTTGATAAACGCCAAAATAAGATTGGCTGGATTCCTTTAAAGCTAAAAAGTAAAAAGTCGCTGGCATTAAATTGTTTAAGTATAACACCAGACCAATCCTTATGGTTAGGCGGTGTAGATTCTCTTTACAAAATAAACAGGCAAACACTTAAAAATGAATCGGTTAGGTTTAAACCTGAAAAGCAAGCACAACCTAATATATCCAGCATTCAGCCGATTGGAAAAGATAAAATCTGGCTCGGCACTGCCGATGGAATCATCGAATTTAATACGATTAATAAACAAAGTAAACAATTATCAAAAACCAGTGGTAAATCTGTACGGTGTATCATAGCACGTAATAATCCGCAACTTTTAATTGCCGGAGTAAATAATGAAATTCTTGTTTATGATAAAAAATCAAATGATTACAAGTTTTATAATTTTAATAATCCTGTATTTAAATCTATTAATACCATTGCAGCTATTTCGGATGATGAATATTGGCTAGGTACGGATAATGGTTTATGGAAATGGCAATTTGATACGAATATCATAACACCCATTACTTTATATGATCCTATTCGGGAAAAATCAAGCTCTTTTAATATACAATCCATCTTCAAGGACAACGCAGGGCATTGGTGGATTGGCACGGAGTATTCCGGTTTTTGGCAGTTGATTCCTGAATATTTTAAGCCTTTTCCGCAGCGGGTTTTTCCCACTACAAAATTAAGGCATCCTACCGTTACAACAATTTATCAAACCGACGATCAACTCCTTTGGATCGGTACGATGAAAGGGCTGCAATTATATGATCTAACAAAACAAGAAGAAATTACATTAAAAATTAACAAAGAAGAACCTCTATTAAATAATCGTATTACATTTATTTACAAGGATACCAAATCCCAAATTTGGATTGGTGTAATGAACGGAGGTTATTATTTAATTAAATCCTTAGAAGATTTTATTAACTTAGGTAAATACGAACATTTTAATTTTCAAGATGAAACTGGTGCCATCGTAACACCCAACGCAGCCATGAGAATCCTGGAAGACAAGTATGGTAACGTGTGGTTGGGCACTTTCGGGAATGGCGTTTACATTCATCGCCCAAAATTCAACGATATTGATCTTTTTATTCAAAACCCTAATGCGGATAGCCTTCAGTTAAATTCTAATACCATCAGCAGTATCGTTGCCGATGCTGAGCATAATATTTGGATTGGCACTTATGATATGGGGCTTTTTCAGTATTTAACCTCCGATTTCGAGGTACCACAAAACCGTTTTCGCAGTTTTTTACCCGATCCAAATAATCCCAATAGCCTGAGTCATGAAATTGTTTTATCCGTTTATCCTGATTCTAAAGGATTTATTTGGATCGGCACTTACAGCGGCGGTTTGAACAGATACGATCCGAAGCGCAATGAATGGCGCAGATACACTCAAAAAGATGGGCTTATTAGTGCAATTATTTATGCGATATTGCCTGATAACGAGGAGAATTTGTGGCTAAGCACGGATATTGGATTAATTCAATATAAAATTGCAGAAAATCGTTTTGTACATTATTCACAACAAAATGGTTTACCATTTAATCGGCATTACTTCTTTTCTGCTTATCGAAATCCCACGTCTGGTGAGCTTTTTTTCGGTGGAAGTAATGGATTGTATTCTTTTAATCCTGCCGAACTTCAAGATAATGCACCATCTCCAGTTTGTCGAATTACGACCTTTAAACTTTCTAATGAAGTGGTACCGGTTTCATCGGAAAGTATTTTAAAAGAAGATATCAGTTATACTTCTTCCTTAAAATTAAAATACTATCAAACGGCTTTAGAATTTCAGCTCGCAGCATTAAGCTACCGTTATCCTGAGCAAAATCAGTATGCATATCAACTGGAAGGCTTCGATCCTGATTGGAATTATGTAGGTAATAAAAATGAAATTACTTACACCAATTTAGACCCCGGCATTTATACGCTGCGCTACAAAGCCGCCGATTATCGGGGGGTTTGGAGTGAAGAAGGTATTTTAAAAATCCGCATCATGCCGCCACCCTGGGCAAGCTGGTGGGCTTATTTAATTTACATCATAATAATTGTCGGCATTATTTACACCATTTATCATTTTCAATTAAATCGACAGTTAGCGCTCGCGGAAACGGTTCGGTTGAAAGAATTGGATGTAGTTAAATCCCGTCTTTACACGAATATTACACACGAATTCCGCACGCCGCTCACCATCATCCTCGGCATGGCACGCCAGGTGCTGGACAATCCCAAAGATCATTTTCGCAGTGGCTTGGACATGATTATCCGCAATGGGCAGAATCTGCTATCATTGGTCAATCAAATGCTGGATTTATCAAAGCTGGAAAGTGGTAAAATGAAACTAAATGTGGGACAAAGCGACATCATATCTTTTTTAAAATATTTACTGGAAAGTTTTCATTCACTGGCAGAAAATAAAAATATTCAATTACATTTTTCATCTGATTATGATACTTTGATAATGGATTATGATGCGGAGCGATTGCAGCAAATTATATCTAATTTATTATCCAATGCTATAAAATTCACACCGAATGGTGGTCATGTTTATTTAGAAGTACGAAATACGAACGACGAAGTACGATTTACCAAAGTGAAAACCAACGTACTTCCAACTTCGTACCTCGGACTTTGTGTAAAAGATACAGGTATTGGCATTACAGAGGAAGATTTACCACATATTTTTGAACGCTTTTATCAGGCGGATGACTCGCACACGCGCAAGGGCGAAGGCACGGGTATTGGCTTGGCGCTCACAAAAGAACTCGTGAAGCTAATGCAGGGCGATATACAGGTGAAAAGCAAACCGGGGCAAGGCTCTGAATTTATCATTACACTTCCCATCCGCCAGGAAGCTCCGGAGGTAGTGCAGCCTGTTTTGGTTAAAAACATTACATCAGTAAATAAAGTAAATATTTCCTCAACTCCCGAAATAGTTGAAAATCAAAGCAAACCATCAATTTTAATAATAGAAGACAATGCCGATGTAGTCAGTTATTTAGTTACTTGTTTACAAGATCATTATCAAATTCTGATCGGGTCGGATGGGCAACAAGGCGTTGATTTAGCATTACATTATATTCCCGATTTGATTATTACAGATGTAATGATGCCACATAAAGATGGCTTCGAGGTATGTCAAATCCTGAAAAATGACGAACGCAGCAGCCATATTCCCATCATTATGCTGACGGCTAAAGCGGATATGGCTTCCAAACTGGAAGGATTGGAACGCGGCGCCGATGATTATCTGGCCAAACCCTTCCATAAGGATGAACTGCTCATACGTGTCCGCAAACTGCTCGAATTACGCCACAAACTGCAATGCTACTACCTTGCCGCTGCCGGCTTAACCGAAGATACGGTTATTATTAAAGACATTTCTAAAGTAGATATTAAAGAAAATGCTTTTGTAAAAAAGGTTCGGCAGGCGGTGGAAGAACATTTAGATGATCCTGAGCTAAATGTAGAAAAGCTCTGTAAAAAATTGATTATGAGCCATTCACAATTACATCGGAAGCTATCGGCGCTTACCGGTTTTTCTGCAAATACTTTTATTCGTTATATACGACTAAATAAAGCTAAGGAACTACTTCGTAATCAAGCACTTACCATTACGTCTGTCGCTTTTGATACCGGTTTTAATGATCCAAGTTATTTTGGGCGGGTGTTTAAAAAAGAATTCGGTGTGACGCCGCAAGAGTGGCGAGAGCAGCAACGGAAAGAAGTTTAACATTGCTTCTAGTACCACAACGAGTACAAAAAACTTCATTTGACAGGAATTCAAAACAAAAAAGCCTTTGTAAATCAATTGATTACAAAGGCTGATCCGTCGAAAGTGATTCGGCTGGGATCAATACTAAGAATTGATTATCAATGTGTTATAAAGAAAACAACCTAAGTAATACCATTTCAGTACAACTTTTTGTGATTCTTTTCTTGTTATTATTCTTGTTGCTTAATCAATGGCGATGCCAATCCTATATTTAGTGCCTACTTAGCTCCAATTAATCGTGGTGTCCGAA
>CAZGAU010000175.1:0-10575 GCA_964523725.1 uncultured Saprospiraceae bacterium | reverse complement strand
AAAATGGTGAAGGAAGAATGTAAGTGAACGGTGTATCGGTGAACGGTGTATCGGTTTCAGCTGTAATGATTAATCAAATCTCCACTTGTTCTGCTTTTGTCCAAAGTCTGATTATTTTTGCAACATGGATTTCCTACTACCACATATCGAAAGCCTGATTTTCACTGCGGATGAACCAATTCGTCTGAGCGAGATCAAGAATTGCCTGGAAGAGACCTTCGGCAGCAGCTTCCCGGAACCGGAGCTTTTGGAACTCATCGAGCAACTAAAGTCGCGTTATCAGGATGAAGCCTTTGCTTTTGAAATTACCGAAATCAATGAGGGCTATCGCCTGATGACTAAACCGAACTATCACCGTACCATAGGCGTTTATCTGAGACAAACGACCAAAAAACGGCTCTCGCAGGCAGCGCTGGAAACCTTGTCGATCATAGCTTATAAGCAGCCCATTTCCAAATCGGAGGTAGAAAAAATCCGGGGGGTGAATTGTGATTACGCCATGCAAAAACTATTGGAAAAGGAACTTGTTGTTATTACCGGGCGCAGCGAGGGCCCGGGGCGTCCTTTGTTGTACGGTACGAGCGAGAAGTTTATGGATTATTTTGGTCTGAAAAACCTGAAAGATCTGCCGCAGCCCAAGGATTTCAAGGAGCCCGACAGCGAAATCGGTGAGCAAGCACCTATTGAAGAAGATGTGAATTAGTTCTGGTTTAAAATTCTGGAAAACACCAAACCCCAAACTTTCAAACCTCAAACGTAAGTAAAATGGAAGAGCAATTAATAAATCGGGTGGCCAATAGCGGCTTGATTACATTGAATCTGGAAGATTTTTTTCCGAAGGGTGAGGTTGTTGAATTTGACCTGAAGAATTATCTATATATGGAGTTGATTCTCAAGGAAAAAGATTTCCGCGAAGCTTTAAAAAATCACGATTGGGCACAATACGACGGTAAAATCCTGCTGGTGCATTGCTCATCCGATGCAATCATCCCGGTGTGGGCGTATATGCTGGTGGCTGCTTACGCCACACCACACGCTGCCGATATTTTCCAGGGAAACGCCGAGGCTTATTACAAGACTGCTTTCGCGAAAGCGCTCGCCGATTTGGATGCTGCGCAATATGACCAGCAGCGCATCGTAATCAAAGGTTGCAGCAATAAACCCGTGCCGGCCGCGGCTTATATGGAGCTTACACGAAAATTACAACCCTACGCTCAAAGCATTATGTACGGCGAGCCATGCTCTACCGTGCCGATCTTCAAGCGGCCAAGAGTAGTGGAAAAATCCTGATTTTTCAAACCGCCTCGACCTTTTCCCGCTTTTTCAAAATCTGATTGATAATTACATCCCCGTGATCCCGGGTATTTTCGATGAATAGTTTGCTTGTCTGCATGCCGGCGCACACCACGCCCGCCATATATACATTGGGCAGAGAAGTTTCCAGCGTTTCCGGGTCATGTACGGGTATGCGCGCCTCGTCGTCGGGGATTTCCAGCCCTAGTTTTTCCAGCAAATCGTAATTCGGCTTGTAGCCCGTCATCGCCAGCACAAAGTCGTTTTCGATAACGAACTCACCATCAGGTCCTTCCAGTACCACTTCGTTTTCGCGGACTTCCTTTACAATTGTATTAAAATAAGCTTTAATACTTCCCTCCTTGATTCTGTTCTCAATATTCGGACGAATCCAGTATTTCACTTTCGGGTAGATCTCGCTTTCACGAATGGCCATCGACACTTCCCTGGCGCCTTTATAAAATGTTTCCAATGCTACATCGCATGCAGAATTGGCAGCGCCAACTACCAGCACCCGCTGCCCTACGTAAATATGCGCATCGTCATAGTAATGCTTGACCTTCGGCAGGTCTTCTCCCGGTACATCCAGCAGGCGCGGCGTATCATAAAAGCCAGTAGCAACTATCACAGATTGAGCGAGATATTCACCTTTTGAGGTTTTGATATGATAATTATTATTTCCTGCCGACTGCATTTGTAATACTTCCTCGTACAATTTTACATTCAAATCATAACTTTGCCAGATACGGCGATAATATTCCAGCGCTTCGCGGCGGGTCGGCTTGTCACCGTGCGATACAAAGGGTGTGTTACCGATTTCCAGCAGACGCGAGGTAGAAAAAAAAGTCATATTCACCGGAAAATGGTAAATAGAATTGACCAGGGCGCCTTTTTCCAGTACTACATAATTCAGCCCCGTTTTTTCCGCAGAAATAGCGCAGTTCAATCCGGTAGGTCCACCGCCGATGATGACTAAATCAAGAATTTTCATGATCCGGCTTTTGTTAATTTGCTGTTTTTAACAAAATAAAGCAACGAACTGTTCCCGCCAGAGGTTCAGCAAAAAGCCAGGAATCAGTTATTTAGCACCTTACGCACTACGCTGAGCAATTCTTCGCGCCGGGGCGGATTGGCAATGCATTCGACTGCACCAGCTTCGAGCAGTACCGTTTTTTTTTCACCCGAACAATCGGAAGAAAGGGCAATAATCGGTATGGATTGGGGATTAGTGAATATTTGATCCACATTTTCGCCCAGTATTTGCGCGTTTATCAGCATCAGGTCGTAATCCCCCTTGTTTAATTTTTCATTTCCATCAGTTAGGTTATCGGCATAATTTAGTTCCATATCCTGAAAATCCGATAGAAGCATCCTCCGTAGCGAAATTTGTATAATCGATTGATTTTCAATAATCAGAGCACGAATTGGGCGAGAGAACAATTTGCTTTCCCGGGTATTTTCTTCCTGATAGTAATCTACCGGAAAATTTAATTCAATTTGACCGTTGTTTTCAAAAGAAAGTGTCCCTTTCATGCTGGAAACAATCCGAGCGAGTACTTGGATATTCAATGAATGATTCCCTTCAGTAGGTATAAAATCTATTTTTTGTAAAATTTGATGCAACGATTCGATCCATACTTTACGTTTTTCCACGATGTGCGGATTATCGGGAGCATGAAAAACCAGGCGTAAAAAGTGCCGGGGCTGGGCTGCTGTTTTCCATTCAAACGACACTGCTAGCTTGCTTTTCTCTTCGTGGCATTTAAGCAACTCACTCAATGCATTGTAAATCAAAACATTAGACATTAACAGATCGGTGTGAATCAAATCAGGAAACGAATTATCCCATTTGAGTTCCCATTTTATACTAAGCGGAGCACACTTGGCGCGAAAAATATCTTGCACAACTTTTTGCCAATCAACAACTTGAATGATTTCTTTTTTTGGTGAAAGCTCCAGTTGGGTGAGCATGACCATATTCAATTGCTGTACCACCGCGTCGCCAAGCTCAGTCATAAAGTTTCTGGCATTTTTTATTAAATCGCGCTGATGCATGCTGGAAACACCCTCCAATTGATCGATTGTATGAAGCAAACTCAACAAAGGATCGCGCATCGATTGAGCAACATTTGCAAAAAAAGCAGCGGCATCCTTGGAAAAAAAAGCATCGGGATCAGTTTCTTTACCTTCGGTTCGGCGTAGGTCGGTTATATCCTGGATAGACCCAACCAGCAAGATTTTTCCGGAAGCATCCAGCGATTGAACCTGCCCGCGCAAGTACAAATACTTGACGATCCGGTTATTGATAACGGCACGATATTCCAGCTCAAAAGGCTTGTCCGTTTTGGCGGCGTTGTCAAAAAATGTAGTTACTCGTTCTTTATCCTCGGCATATACCGGCCGCAGGTAATCCGGTAATTTCGGGGAAAGGCTTTCGGGGTGAGCGCCAAGAATCTGGTACGTTTCATCACTCCAGGTCATCGAACTGTCCAGCAAATCCAGTTCCCAACTTCCCAGTTTTGCGGTTTGCAGCAAATGCTTACGTTGCTTTTCCTGCTGTTTGAGTTTCCAGTTTTCCTGATGCAGTTCGCATTGTTTTTTAAACCGAATCGTTGAATGGCGTATTGTCCGAAGAAGTTGTCTGCTTGTAAAATCGCCTTTTACCAGAAAATCCTGCGCTCCCGCACGAATGGCATTCATACCCAGTACTTCATTGGAGTTGCCTGTAAGCACTATGACCGGAATATTCGGAACCTCTTCAAAAAAAAGGTTGAGTGTAGGCAAGCCGGTGGTATCGTCCAATCCTAAATCTAGCAAAACAATGTCAATAGCACTGTACCGAATAATATCCAAACCTTCTTGCAGGGATTTTGCTTTGTATAAACGAAAGGGGAATGATGCATCCTCCAGAAAAGTTTTTATCAGCTCTGCATCGGGAAGATTGTCCTCAATGAGCAGGATGTGTTCCATTGTGTAAATTGTTTTTATAAGAACCAGCTACCGTGGATCTCAATGATTTTCTAGTCCTCGTGGGGCAATAGTACGGTATCCAGCCAGAAAGCTTCAATCCTTTTTATTTTTTCGAAAAACAGATCAATATCAAGTGGTTTTACCACGTAACAATTGGCATTAAGCCTGTAACTTTCCGCAACATCGCTATCCGCATTGGATGTTGAAAGGATGATAACGGGAATCCTTTTCAGCCTATTGTCTGATTTAATTTCCTTCAAAAAACTTTTACCATCCCAACCCGGCAGGTTGAGATCCAGCAAAATCAAATCAGGTAGTTGCCTTTCCTGCTCGCGCAAGCGATTGAGTGCTTCGATGCCGGAAGGCATTACAGCTATACGGACATCAGAATGGCATTGACTGAATGCTTCCAATGTCAGTTCAACGTCCGCCGGATTGTCTTCCACCAGCAGGATGTTGAAAGGACCTCTTTTTTTCTCCACGTAACGTAAATTATGTAGTAACAATGTGCCCTTGGTTGAGCAAATAATTCGGTACTTTTGGGCTGTGTTTGTTTTAAACTTGGCAATACATTTTGACAAAAATAATAAATATGCGAGATATTAACTATATTCAGCAGCTTTTCCATGATTATTTATCGCAACATTTTTTTCAGCAGCAACCAAAGGAGCTTTACGATCCCATCAATTACATCCTGCAACTGGGTGGCAAACGCCTGCGCCCCGCTATGGCACTGATGAGTTGCCAGCTTTTCGATGACCAGGCGGAGAAAGCGCTTCCGGTAGCTTATGCGATTGAGATATTCCATAATTTTAGCCTGGTACATGATGATATCATGGATAAAGCGCCTTTGCGTCGCGGACAACCCACCGTCCATCATAAATATAATATCAACACCGGAATTCTTAGCGGTGATGTAATGCTTATTTACGCTTATGAATATCTATTAAAAACTGATAATAAAAATATTCAACCGGAGCTCATCCGTATTTTCAATCAGGTGGCCATCGAAGTGTGCGAAGGCCAGCAAATGGATATGAATTTTGAGCAACGAAATGATGTGACGATCCCCGAATACCTCAAAATGATCGAATTCAAAACCGCTGCGCTTATTGGCGGAGCCCTGGAACTCGGGGCTTTGGTCGGTGGCGCTTCTGCTCAGGATGCCCGTAATCTGGCGGCCTTCGGACGCAATGCGGGTATTGCTTTCCAGCTTCAGGACGACTGGCTCGATGCTTTCGGTGATCCGGCTAAAGTGGGCAAAAAACCTGGCGGCGATATCGCTCAAAATAAAAAAACATATCTGATTCTCAAGGCTTTGGAAATTGCAGATTCCTCTATGCAAAAAGAATTGATGCAACTGCTCAGCGATACACCGAAAGACGAAGAAAGCAAAATCAATCGGGTGCTGGAAATCCTTTTAAGCCTGGAAATTCCAGACAAAGTGGAGCGAGCGAAGACGGAATTTTTGGGAAAAGCTTATCAATACCTGGATCAAGTCAAGGGTGCTCCCGCGGAGAAGCTGATGCTGCAACATCTCGCGGACCAACTAGCAAACCGGGAATTTTAGAACGATACACCCATCTAAAACAAAAAGGAGCAACCACAGAAGCGGTTACCCCTCACACTATGAAACACTATATTTTCGTTTGGTAACTTTTAACAATATCAGAAAAAATGCTATTAGCAACAGCATGATTTTCAGTGCCTAAAGTTAGTAAAGTAATTTGATTTTTTACAAATAAATTTTTTCTAAATCTAAAAATTAACATTATCAGGCTTTTGAATATAAGACCCTGAGGGAGTAAAAAAAATTTCAATCTCTGAGAAAAATTTTGCCATTCCACCAGTCTTTCTCGATCATTGCCTTATTTTTTTCATAGAACTTGATCGCTGGTTTATTCCAGTCAAGCACCTGCCATTTTACCAGCCGGCAACCTTCCTGTCGCGCCTCCTCCAAAAATGCATCAAACAACAGCTGCCCGATGCCATAGCGCCGGTAAGCTTCATTGATAACAAAATCCTCCAGAAACAGCATCTTGCCCTTCCAGGTGGAATAAGCCATATACGACAAAGCCATACCCACTACCTTGCCATCCGACTCGGCTACCAGCGCCCGGTACACACCTGCCTCGAAATCACGCTCGTATTCTTCGATCGAAGCGACAAACTGCTCCTCGGCTTTTTCATAAACCGCCAATTCACGCACCAACGCATGAATAGCCGGAATATCCCGCTTTTCTGCTTTTCTGATATGAATGTTCATTCGTTCGGCATTCTAAATTATCTTCGAAAACAAATTAAATAAATTCAACACCTATTGCCGTCTGATTTCAAATTTATTGTACCCGTGTAAAGTCCCTTCCGAAGTTTCCACGCGTTCCACCTTGGCGAGCTGCGGACCATCCAGGCACCAGTCGGCCAGGGCTTGCAAATCTTCCTCTTCGCCTTCGGCTTCGATCAATACACTGCCGTCCGGTTCATTTTTTACAAATCCCGTCAAGCCCAGCTTTTCTGCTTGTTCCCGGGTCGAATCCCGAAAATAAACACCCTGTACGCGTCCAAATACTCTGATTTTCCAGTGTTCCATTCCAATATTTTTTTTTTGCGAAGTCAAAGATAAAGAAGAAGTGCTATTTACAAAATATAAAGACCCTGTAGCTTGTTCAAAAGCCACAAGGTCTTTACATTCAAAATCAATGACTTATCATTTTACAACCGACATTTGCTGTACTTCTATCTTGTTGCCCACAGTCAATTTCAATAGATACATGCCGGCGTCGAGTGACTGAATAGGCTCCGTGTAAAGCCCGGCTGGTTGTTTGGCGTTTACAACGGTTTGTAATTTCTGGCCCAGCATATTATAAATTTCCAGCCTTACCTGGTCGCCGTTTTCCAGCGTATATTGCACCAAAGCCTCGCCGTTGCTGGGGTTTGGCGCGATGCTCAAATTGAATTGATGCTTGACAACTTCGTAGGCGCTGGTGGTCATCTCCGAAGGGCGTGCAATTTTGGTCGTAGTGTACAAGCGGTATTCGCCGGGGGCAAAGGTCAGCGACTGAGTTGGGCTGTTAATAAAAACGCTGTCGCCGGTGAAATACTCGTACCACCAGCCGCCTTTCGGGAAGGCGTTGGGAATCTGCGCATTGCTAAGGCCAAAATTACCCTGCACCGCCACGTCCATCGTTGGGTGACTCAGGTGAATGGTTTTTTGTAAGTTACTGGTATTCAATGTAAAATTAGTGGTATTAAACGCATCATAATTCGTCTTTAAGTAAATAAGATCGGCGGTTCTATTATATAAACGACGCCGGTCATTATCACTGTAATAATCCCAGCGGATCGGCTTGGGATCGACACGACAATTGTTGTTGATCGTACCGTTCGGGCAATAATTGATCGGAAAATCGTAGCCCAGTTCGCCAAACTGCCATAACATTTTGGGTCCCGGCACGGTGTAGAAAAACGTATGCGCCAGCTCTGCCCGACGCAACGCAGTCGGAAAAGTTCTAATATTATAACTGCCTGTGGAATTGCCGGATTGCTTGGCTTTGTACACCAGACGCTCCTCGTCGTGGCTTTCGATGTAAGCGACCAGATTGGGCTGGCTCCAGCCCCGATTTTTATAGGATGCATCATTAAAAGTGGCGGAGTAGCCCATCGCAGCTTCAATGTAATTATTATGAATGCCGAAACCGCCCCAAAGCATCATACCGTAATTGCTGAGTTCGATCTCTTCGCTATTGGCAGCAAAATGTTCCATGATAGCATATGATCCCGGCGTTACATTCCACATTACATCTGCATAATGTTTAAGAATCGCGATTCGAGAGGCATCATACAACCGAAATTGACTATCGTCGGTAGAAAAATTTTGAGTAAAACCCTTCGACAGATCAAACCGGAAACCGTCCACCCGGAATTCGCTGAGCCAATAGGTGATCATTCGATCTACAAATGCACGCGTAGCCGGGCTTTCATGATTAAAATCAAAACCGACATTAAACGGATGCCGGGCCACGGGATTGAGCCAGGGGTTATCCGCAGCGGGGCGATTATTCGCCTGATCCCAGTAAAGCTGCGCCAGTGGGCTTTGCCCGAAGGCATGATTGTACACCACGTCCAGGATCACCGCGATGCCGCGACGATGGCATTCATCGATAAAACGTTTAAAATCATTAATCGTGCCATAATATTTATCCAGCGCCATATGATACGAAGGATTATAGCCCCAACTGATATTTCCTTCAAATTCATTTACCGGCATGAGTTCGATGGCGTTCACGCCCAGTCTTTGCAGATAGTCCAGCGTATCGATCAATGTAATATAATCATGCCTTTCTATAAAATCACGTATTAATAATTCATAAATCACTAAATTTTCTTTAGCCGGACGCTCAAAATCATTTACCTTCCATTCATAAGCCGGGGCGCCGGGTTGTAATAATGTCACCATTCCTGTTGTTTTATCCTTTGGATAAGCGGGTAAATTTGGGTAGGTGACCGCCGGAATAAAAGGGTCGTTATTCGGATCGAGCACCACGGTGCTGTAGGGATCGGCAATGCGCAATTCGCCATTCACCAGATATTGATAGGTGTAATTTTCACCAGGTGTAAGCCCTTCTATTTCAATCCAAAATAAATTTCCATCGGTGCTTTTGGTCATTTGAAAATCGGCGCTTGGCTTCCAATCATTAAAATCGCCAAGCACGAACACATGTTTCTTACCCGGTGCATATAATGCCAATCTTACTTTGGTATCATTTTCCAAAAAAGTAAAGCCTGGCTGGGTTGCGGCAGGAGGATTCGCATTAGGGATATTGTTGGGCACCGCGTAGCTGAAGGTTGCTGTCTGCGTATTCTGCCCCGAAGTCGCTTCTATAACGACGGTATGGGTGCCAGGACTCGTCACTCCCAATGTAAAAGTCAGGATATCGCTTCCTGATTGTTCCACAACTTGCGTTCCGTTGTCGGTTACCTTGATCGTGGCACTCTCGGAAGCCACAAAACGGATCGGGATCGTTTCACCGATTTCTTTCACCAGCGTGGAAGCATTCGGACTGATGAGCAAACCCGTAAACGGCAGATTATCAGGATAAATCGGATAATAAATATCTGTATTACCTACGTCTTTGCCTTCCCGGGAGCCGTTGCCATTACGAAACACGAAAGCCATGCTTTGCACGTCCACGCCGTTGGCTACATTGTAATAACTTTTGATTGTGGGCGCAATTGTATAGCGGTACAAATTCGCTTCGCCGGGCACTTTGGTCATTCGCCAGGCGGGATTGGTTTGTCCCCAGGTGGTCACTACATTTTTCCAGTCAGACTGACTCGTGCTGGCATTTGTGATGACGCCGGTATGCAGATAAACATCGCAATTGCAATCTTTCAAGCCGCCGGAGCCTTGCGTGGCGTCAAAATAAACCGTGACCGGCTGATTCAGTTTTGGGAAGTAAGGCTCGGTATAAACCACCTGCGCCTGAAGTGAGATGCCAACAAACAAGAGCATCAACAGGGTAAATCTTTGGAATAGTTTCATACAAATTAAAGTTTATTGTTATGGAAGCGCGAAACTTCGTGTGAATTATACATTAACAAATGTAACGTTCAAACCTCGAATTCAGAAGGAAATGAATATGATAAAAACCGACAAATCAGCGGAAATGAAAATAAAGGAAATCTTCATTCCATTGCACCCCAATAAATTGGAGAACCAGCGTTTAGCATGTAGAAAGAATCAAACACTTTTCGGCTCAAATTAAGTGCTTACCTTTGACCGACCAAAACTCTGACAAAAAATGATTCAATGCAATTGGCTCCAAAAATTTCCCGGATTTTCCGTCAAGGCAGTTATAATCTCGCTTTCTCTGCTATTGCTAGGCGCCTGCAAAACTGAACCGGCCACCGAACGCTCGGTTTTACCCGCCGGTCGGCAGCTCATGTTTCTGGATAGTACCCGGGCCGCCGCTGCTATCCTCGATGATGACATGGCGCATTTCTTTACCCATGTGACCAAACTGGATATGATCTTGCAAATGCAGCAAAATTACACAGCTGATGTATCGCGGGATTCGGTGTTGCGGGATTATCGCCATTTCCTGGAGCAGGATGTAATGGATTTTAATGAAGTTGAAAAATTGGTGCTGACCAAAGTAATGACTTCGATTCAGGAGTTATGTATGCGAATTTCACCTAATATTTTTCCTAAAGAAATTGAATTAATTAAAACTCGTAGCCGGCATTATGGCAACAGTGTTTATTACACCCGCGAAAACCGCATCATTATTCCTGCCAACGAGCTGGTGTCGC
>CAZGAU010000174.1:9259-10601 GCA_964523725.1 uncultured Saprospiraceae bacterium | reverse complement strand
GTAATGGCATGCCTCGGCACGATCTCTTTGATAAATACCACGCCCCGCTGCCATTCGCCCTGCTGGTTTTTATGCTTCACGTAAAATCTTAAATTCACCTCTGGAAAGTTGACGTGCCAGGGAATTTTAAAGCCCTTGACCCGGGTATTTTGAAACAAAAAACCCACCAGACTCACGTAACAAGTGTCATTCCAGAAGTCCAGTTCGGTGCCTGCCGGCAGATATTTTTCCAGTACTTTTGGGTCGAATTCATAATTCGCCAGGATCAAATTGCGCCACTCCGCGGTAAGAAATGCTTGCATGAATAATTTGGTTGTGCCGTAAATTAGGAAATTTGCTCGAAACTATCCGATTTTTGCAGCGTTTTGAAAGGGAAGGTTGTCGATTCAGCATGTATCTGCGGCAATCTGCGGGATAATTATCACTTGACATAATAAGCTACTATTCTATGTTTCAGCAAATTCTCCAAGAACTTCAATCTACACAAACCCAACTCGTCGCCGTATCCAAAACCAAGCCCAACGAAGCCATTCTGGAGCTATACGAACAAGGTCAGCGCGACTTCGGCGAAAACAAAGCTCAGGAACTCACCCCTAAGTACGAAGCCCTGCCCGGGGACATCCGCTGGCATATGATCGGGCACCTGCAAACCAATAAAGTCAAGTATATTGCGCCTTTTGTGCATCTCATCCATTCGGTGGACAGCCAGAAAGTGCTCAAGGAAATCAATAAGGAAGCCAGCAAAAACGAGCGGGTAATCGACTGCCTGCTGCAATTCAAGATCGCGCAGGAAGATACCAAATACGGTTTCGACCTGCCCGAAGCTGAAGCCATGCTGCAATCGGATGTGTTCAAAAGCTACGAGCACGTGCGCATCATTGGCGTCATGGGCATGGCCACCTTCACCGACGACGAAGCCCAGGTGCGCCGGGAATTCCAGAAGCTACGCAATATTTTTGAGCAATTGAAAACCAAGTATTTTGCCGACCAGCCCACATTCAGGGAAATCTCAATGGGCATGTCCGACGATTACAAAATCGCGATCGAAGAAGGCAGCACCATGGTACGAATCGGGACGCTGTTGTTCGGGAAGCGGAGTTATGAATGATAAATCAAATTGCTCAGGATAGCGAGATAACTTTCTCTAAAAAGTCAACAGTTTGTATCACATCAACAGGGGGGAAACCTATCTTTTTTAAAATATTGAAATGCTTATCATCCGTAACCAAAAAATCCGCTTGCCCATTTAAGGCACAATCAACAAATTTATTATCATCAGCATCACGATCAATCATAGACCATTTGAAAAATATTTCCACCTTTTCTACATCAGGCGATCTTA
>CAZGAU010000174.1:7839-9159 GCA_964523725.1 uncultured Saprospiraceae bacterium | reverse complement strand
TATCCAGCACCAACCGCATGGTCTAGTCTTGATCGGCTTTATCAGCTATATTGTTTAACCACTCATCCATTGTTTTATCCGACCAATCATTAGCCTCCCAAAGCCTATCCATTTCATCCGAGGCTCGGTCAGCAAAGTATCGAGCTAGCATTCGCCGAATTTCTATTAGTTCTTCTTCGGAAAGCTCTAAACTGAAAAGCTTGAGCAATTCTACCTGCAAATTGGTTAGTGGTTTATTAATCGCAGTCATAATTTTCATTTTTCATAAAATTAACGACTTTTTTGCATAAGTAGTTTCAGAATAGACCAAATGATCACAAAACTACGATCAAGCAAGGCAGCACCATGGTACGGATCGGGACGCTGTTGTTCGAGAAGCGGAGTTATGCTTGAGCAATTAATTCTTTTATTTTTTCTATGAAAAGAGCCGTCTCTGGAATAAGGGGTTCGATAGTGGATTGGGTTAACTCAACAAAATCCTGATAGTCTGCTTCTTGCCGTTTGTTAAACAAGTCGGTATAAAATTTTCCAAGTTCTTGACTCATCAGTTCGGTTTTTATTAATTCTTGATGAAAAGCAGCTTTAATTCCTTTATGAGTAATCGCTTTCACGTCTTGTTGCGCGAGATAAGCTGTAATAGGATAAAAACAAGCATAATAAAGACGATTGGCCACCGTATCCCAGTGCCCGATTTTCGCCAAAGCGTGAGCTTCTTCTATACTTCTGTCTGCTTTTTCCAGGCGATATTGCACCAACGCTGCTTTGTCGTAGCTCATATGGCAATTCCTTCAGCTTCAATATTTTGATAGAGTGGCGTCACCTTGAAATCTTCCCAGTGCGCTTTGTTTTCAATAATCGTGCTGATAATTTCATCTGTTTCCAATTCCACCTCAAATAAAGCATCGCGAATTTGCCGCTTCACCACTTCTGTATCCTGAATGGAAAGTAAAATTAAAAAATCCCAATCCGACTCGGCGTGGGCATCGCCGCGTGCCTGCGAGCCATAGAGAATTACCTCCGCCTTCGGGTCAATCTGCAAAACCCTGGCTTTAACTGAGGCTAACAATTTTGAAGAAGATGATGTCATGCCGGAATACTTTATACTTTTATACAAATATGCGGAGTTTAGAGAGAGTTTGCAAGCGTAATGGAAGGCAGCACGACGGTACGGATCGGACGCTGTTGTTCAGGAAGCGGAGTGATGCTTAGTGATGACAACCTATTTTACCCAAATAAGACGGACCAGGACTATTTTTTTTAATCCATATCAGATTAATATGCTCATTGTTGGCGCTGGATATCAACGCAGATATTTTTTAT
>CAZGAU010000174.1:0-7739 GCA_964523725.1 uncultured Saprospiraceae bacterium | reverse complement strand
TAACGTATCACCGCCACCCGTTCGGTCGCGATTCTTCCATTTACTTCTATTTTTACAAAGTAAATACCTTCCGGTAAATGATTCATACTTAATGTCAATCGCTCATCCGACCAGGATTGTCGCAGCACCAACTGTCCGGCGGGGTTGAACAGTTGTAATCTTTTTACAGCATTGGGAAAGTTATTTACTTCGATTTGTAATAATTCCGAAGCCGGATTCGGTGAGATTTGAATATTTAGTGGCGTCAATGGTTCCTGCACAGGCGTCGTCATATCCGCCGGGAGATTGGTGGCAAAAGCGCTCAAACCGCCGCGCAGATTGCCCACAAACATTTCCAGGAAGCCATCGTCGTTCAGATCAGCAAAAGCAAGATGCGATTGAAAGCCTTCGTTTACAGCACCGAATTGCTCGGTTTCAGCGGTGACTTGCTCGTAGATACTGTTTTCAATATTATTATATAATTCGATTTGTCCAATTTCTGTACCGGCGATCAATTTATAACCATCCATAAAATCTAACACTACAGGCGCACTATAGCCCGAAACAAAGCCCGGCACCCGGGTATCAACTCTACCCAGACGGTCGGTGTTGGGCATCGCCGTAGGATCGGGATTAAATTGCGGATTACCCTGTGTACCAATGTTTTGAAAATAATTGATATTGCCGTTGCGTTCGCCGATGACCAGATCGGGCAAGCCGTCGCGGTTCAAATCCACGATCTGCGGGGTACTGCTGATACCCACGTCAATGCCCTGATAATCATATTGCCAGGCGCCAAAGGAGAATGGATTCCCGGCTCCGGCAGTATTTTCCGCGTAAAACAGGCGGCCCTGCTCTTCCCCAACAAGTATATCCAGATCACCGTCGCCATCCAGATCACCAAAGGTAGGCGCGAAATTGTAGGTATTCTGACTAAAAACGCTCATGCCAAGGTAATCCTCATCTATGAGTTCAAATTTAGGATTATTTATAGTACCCACATTTTCAAACAGATACAGGCGGGCATCGCGCATCACCGTTTCACTAAAAGCACCGTAAGTACCCACCACGAGGTCGAGCAGACCATCGGCATTATAATCTACAAAAATGGGCGCAGCGCCGGTACCAAAGTCCAGCATGGCATTGACCAGGAAATCTTTTTGCTGCAATGCAAACACAGGCTGATTGTTGGTTCCCGTATTTTTATACCGCCAGATTACCGCACGATCCTCAGATAACTGCTCGGCGTTCGGGGCAGCAGCCAGGTCTTTTACACCATCGTTGTCCAGATCCAAATAGAAAGCGGCCGGAAAAACCGGGAGGTTCAAGGGCGTGCTATTGCTGGGATAGGTGGCATCCTGAGCGTTCATCCAGGCCTTGGCGCAGGTGCCGGCATTGGTCAGGAAAGTCAGGGTATTATAAGAAATATCGCCAAGCATAAGTTCTTTCAAGCCATCACCGTTCGCGTCAAGCGTCAGAAGTGTAGAACCCGCATGGCGCGGCGTCACGTTCGGATCAATTACATTGCGAAAACAAGTACCTGGCACTGTCGCCAGATCAACGGCATTGGAAAAACCGCTTTCATAAAAGCCGCCCCAACAGGCATCGCGCAATTCAAAACGCAGGCTATCCCGGCCGAAGCCACGTTCTATGGACTGATTGGCGTACAATTCCACATAACCGCCGGCCACATTGAAGGTCAGAATATCCAAGTCGCCGTCGCAATCCACGTCATCCACTGCGGGGTAATCGATGCGACTCACGTAGAGCTGCGTCCGGGCATTATTGGAGGTTGGAATGGAAGCGATATTATAAAACCAGCCACTAAAATTATACCTTGTAAATGTAATGTGATTGTTTTCATATTTGCCGGTATATGCCATGATGCCATCCACGCCGGGCACGTCGGAGTAGGCGAAAATGTCCATCACGCCATCATTATTGTAATCGCGCAGCAGTATCCAGTTCTTTATTTTCGGGAAGTATCGGGTGTATTCGGGCGCGAATTGGTAGGAAGTTCCATTATTCAAAAAGGTCAGATGCACATTGCCCACCCGGTCGAACACATGCAAATCCATAATGCCGTCATTATTCAAATCCACTGCCGAAAGCTGGGGCGCATTCAATCCACCGGCGAGCGGATTTGCAAGAGTTTCACCGTTTACCACAAATTCAACATCAAAACGCGGGAAGTTTTGGGCGATCAAAACCTGAAAGGATGTAATAATAAATGTAATAATAATAATCGTAACTCTCATGTTTTATTTAGCGACTATGAAGTATTGTTATTTGTTAACTGTGATTTGTGATCTGACTTCAGGAAACTTCGTACTTCATAAACCGCTGAATTTTTTTCAGCAGTTTTAGCATTTTCAGATTCAACGATTGATTAACGTTAAAAAAGTGGTCATTGATGGTGATCCAGTCCTTTTTTCGCTCGATTGTCTGCAAGCTGTCATATGGCGCCTGGCGGGCTTTTTCCAAGTGGGCTTTCCAGTAAATGGCGCGTTCGGTCATGGCAAAACCTTCGCGCACAGAGCCCAGGATGCTTTGGTCGCAAATGAAAAAAATACGCTCTTTGGGCTGCGGAAACAGAAAAGTCTGGCTGGCATTTTTAAGCTTATCCAGCGGCATGGCCAGAAAATCGGTGTAAATGGTTTCTTCCTCGTGGGCAAAGTCGAGATAATGCATCACCATTTGGAAAAAATTGACATCCCCCCATTTCAAACCCTGATAACTCAGGATCGCCTCGGGCAGCTTGATGGCATTTAAATCCGGGCAATGCCGGATGATAAAGTAATCCAGCAGATCTTCGATGGCATTTTCGAGCAATTCATCCAGGTGTTTGTCGGTGAGTTCGTCCGCCTGGTCGAGCACATGAATCTGGGCCGCGAGCTGTTCGGCACGGCGCATTACAACCTCCTGAAAACCTGACTGATACAAACGTGCAGAATAAGCGTCGAGTTGGTCAGGATGGTGTTCTTCTTCAATTCGTTGCCGGAAAGCCACAAAAAACTGTTCTTCGATTTGCTGCTCGACGTTACCGCGTAAGTTCAGCTTTGGCGCCGATTTTTTTTCCACAATAGCCTGAGGCGCGCCGCAATTAAAACAAAACCGGGCGTTATCTGGGAGTGTGGTTCTACATACGTGACATGTTTTCATCAGAGCGAAAATAATACTTTTGGTTGATTGGTTAATAGGTTCAGGGGTTTATCTCGTTTATTACTAAAAGGTATGGAACAATCTTACACCTGAACTGTTTATTGTCAAAATTTGAAATGAAGTGGGAAAACAGCGCCAGAAAAGCGAGCTTCCACAGAAAGTCTGCGTGCAATGTAACCGCCCCTTCAGCTGGCGAAAAAAGTGGGCGAAAGTGTGGAATGAAGTAAAATATTGCAGCGAGCGTTGCAGAAGAGAATCGAAAAATAAGAAATTGGGAAATTGATGTAATTAGTTATTTGTTATCCGGGAAACGCTCTAATAACCAAAAACCGATAACCAAAAACAGCATTCAAACCATTGGAGATCACAAAATTATACATTTAATGAGTGACGGAAGTGTAAAGAATAACCATCAGAAGCAATACGACGAATATCAGAATTTCTCGTTCCACCCCAAGAATATTTTGCTGATTTTGCTACTCATCAGCCTGACGGGGCTTTTCCTGAGTTTGTCGGCGGCATTTGTTTACTCCCGGGTGCAAAATAACCAGCCTCCAATCAAATTACCGAATATTTTTGTTCTCAATACCTTAATTCTCCTGGCAAGCAGTGCCACAATGGTCTGGGCAAAGCGATCTTACAAAGCCGATCGTACCCTCAATTATCAGCGCGCGCTGGTAGCAACGATGGCGCTTTCGGTGGTATTTATGATCGCACAATACTTTGGCTGGCGGGCTTTATTCAATCAGGATATTTTCATCAACTCCAGCAATGCTGCGGGTTACCTTTACGTCATCTCTGGTTTGCACTTCGCGCACGTCATCGGCGGTTTACCGTTTTTAGGATTCTTTTTGTGGCGGGCACACAAGGAAATGAAAGAACCGATTACCGTACTGGTCTATTTTTCCGACCCCGAGAAGCGCCTTAGGCTGCGGTTGCTCACCATTTACTGGCATTTCCTGGATGGATTATGGATTTATCTGGTGCTGTTTTTCTGGGTGAATTATTTGATTCGGTAACAGTTGAAAAGTTGACCGGTTTATAGGTTGAAAACGCTAGAAATATTCCCCAATTCTGATCAAAATATCAGGTCTACTTTATCAACCTTTCATCCTTTCAACTAATCAACCAGTATCAACATCCGTTAATTTTTTTTTAACTACACTGCTTTGCTTGCGTTAGTTTCGCAACAGATGTTATCTTTGTACCTCAAAATTACGCTGATAACGAATGCAATCAACTGAAATACAAGTTACTGCACAAACTGCAAAAGACCTCGGGCTCACCAATGAAGAGTTTGAACACATTATCGAGATTTTGGGACGCACGCCCAACTTCACGGAACTGAGTATATTCTCGGTGATGTGGTCGGAACATTGTTCCTACAAAAATTCCATTTACTGGCTCAAAACACTTCCCCGCACGGGGAGTCGCCTGCTCGTAGGTGCAGGTGAAGAAAATGCCGGATTGGTGGACATTGGCGATGGTCTGGCTTGTGCCTTTAAAATAGAATCGCACAATCACCCCTCAGCGATCGAGCCTTATCAGGGCGCGGCAACCGGCGTGGGTGGTATTCACCGCGATATTTTTACCATGGGCGCCCGCCCGATTGCGGCGCTGAATTCCCTTCGTTTCGGCAATCCGGATTTGCCGCATACCAAACGGCTCATCCGGGGTGTGGTGCGGGGCATCGGTGATTATGGCAATAGCTTTGGCGTGCCGACCGTGGGCGGAGAAGTATATTTCCATAATTGTTACAATCAGAATATCCTGGTAAATGCGATGTCGGTAGGCATCGTCAAAGTGGGGGAAACAGTTTCCGCCATTGCAGAAGGTCTTGGAAATCCGGTATTTATCGTGGGTTCTGCCACCGGCAAGGATGGGATTCATGGCGCTACTTTTGCTTCGGCGGATTTGACCGAAGATTCTGCGGAAGACCTGCCGGCAGTACAGGTAGGCGACCCTTTCCAGGAAAAACTGCTCCTCGAAGCTACGCTGGAAGCCATTAAAACCGGCGCTATCGTAGGCATGCAGGACATGGGCGCGGCGGGCATCACCTGCTCAACTTCCGAAATGTCGGCCAAAGGAAAAAGCGGCATGCGCATTGACCTGAGCAAAGTGCCAACCCGACAAACCAATATGCGCGATTGGGAAATTCTGCTATCGGAAAGCCAAGAGCGTATGCTCATCGTTTGCAAAAAAGGTCAGGAAGATAAATTATTCGAGGTTTTTGATAAATGGGATCTGGAATGCGCCATTATTGGGGAAGTCACGGATACCGGTCGTTTGGAATATTATTATGACGGTGAGCTAGTGGCTGACGTTCCGGCGGAAGCACTGGTACTCGGCGGCGGGGCTCCGGTGTACAAACGCGAATTTCAAAAGCCCGGCTACATCGACAAAGCGGCACATTTCAAAGCGAATTCGATCCCCTCTTCCAAAGATTTTATTGAAACCGCGAAAAAAGTATTCTCATCTCCGAATATTGTTTCAAAACGCTGGATTTACGAGCAGTACGACTCGATGGTGCGCACCAATTCAATGGGCACCAATGCCCCTTCGGATGCAGCGCTGGTACGCGTGAAAGGCACCAAAAAAGCGCTCGCTGTTACAACCGATTGTAATCCAATGTATGTGCAGGCGGATCCTTACGTGGGTACCATGATCGCGGTGGCCGAAGCAGCACGAAATATTGTTTGCTCGGGCGGCGAGCCGGTGGCCATCACCAATTGCCTGAACTTCGGAAACCCTTATAATCCAGAGGTTTACTGGCAATTTGTACAGGCGATCAAAGGTATGGGCGATGCCTGCAAGAAATTTGATACGCCGGTGACCGGTGGCAATGTAAGCTTTTACAACCAGTCGGTTTATAAAGAGAAGACCGAGCCGGTTTTCCCGACCCCGACCATCGGCATGCTGGGTTTGCTCGATGACGTGGATAAGCGTATGACGCTTCATTTTAAAGTACCTCGACATCAAATTTATATGATTGGCACGCCACAAAACGACATTGCCAGCTCAGAATATCTAAGAATTGTGCACGGTATTGAATTATCACCGGCGCCTCATTTTGATCTGGATGAAGAGTTCCACATTCAGCAGAATTTGAAGGCGCTCATCAAAGAAGATATGATCGAGTCGGCGCACGATATTTCTGAAGGCGGTTTGTTTACAGCCCTCATGGAAAGTGCGATGGTGAATAATCTCGGCTTTGACATTGAAACCGATACCAATTTCCGGAAAGACGCGTATTTATTTGGCGAAAGCCAGAGCCGCGTGGTCGTTTCGGTAGCCCTTGATTTCGAGGATGATCTGGTCAACTATCTTAATTCTCACAATGTTCCTTTTACAAAACTGGGCGAAGTGACCGGCGGTGAAATTGCGATTGACGGCGAAGACTATGGCATAATCAACGATTGGAAAAAAAGCTATGACAACCTGTTGAATGAAAAAATGGACGCTTAAATCAAATTTATTATGTTCTTGTAAAAATGAATGTAATAATTTCAAAAGCCCCATAGGTAAAAAACTGTTTATCAATAATTTATAATAATCAAGGAATTTTCAAATCATAAATCCTATTCGAACATGAAAAGTTTTTTTAACCTTATTCTGGTAGCAACTATAGCGCTCCTGGGCTGGCAGTGCAGCAACCAATCAGGGACGACCATCGAAGGAAAGATTACGAACGGACAAAATCTACAGGCATATCTGGATCATGTGGTGATGGGTAAAGCCAGCAACGTGCTGGGCAAAGCAGACATCGACAATTCGGGCAATTTCTCTCTCAATTTCCCGGAAGGGCTGGACAAAGGCGTGTACAACCTGCGCATCGGTGCGCAGCGCATGAACCTGATTCTCGACGGTTCCGAAAAGGAAATCGTGATCGAAGGGGATCTCAATCGTTTCCAAACTTATGATATAAAGATCGATGGATCAACCGATTCTGAAGTATTTGCAGCAGCGGTACGCAATATTGTAACCCGCAAATATACTGCCGATGATGTTCGCAATATCGTGGACACTACTTCCAATCCTTATCTGGGCGCTTATCTTGCTTTTATTACTTTGAGCAATAACCCGCAATTCCTTGATATTCAAAAAAATGCACAGCAAAAGCTCGCCAAGGCCTACCCTGGCAGCGATTATGTAGTTGGTTATGGCAACTTTATCAGCCAGATTGAGCAGCAATACATGGCACAAATGTCAGCGCAGCTGATCCAGGTGGGACAACCGGCTCCCGATATTTCATTACCCAGCCCTAATGGCAAAAAATATTCACTATCCGATCTGAAAGGTAAAGTGGTGTTGCTGGACTTTTGGGCGAGCTGGTGCGGACCTTGCCGTCGCGAAAATCCGAATGTGGTCAAGGTTTACAAGAAATATAAAAGCCAGGGATTCGAGGTATTTAGCGTATCGCTGGACGGCGTGGATTCAAGAACGGCGGAGCGTTTCGTGGCTTCCGGTCAGGATGTCAATGAAGTGGTAGCAACCAGCAAGCAACGCTGGGTAGAAGCCATTGAAAAAGATGGTTTGATCTGGCCATATCATGTAAGTGACCTCAAGAAATGGGAAGCTGCTCCGGCTGCAACTTATGG
>CAZGAU010000173.1:4775-10668 GCA_964523725.1 uncultured Saprospiraceae bacterium | reverse complement strand
CCCATCAACTTTTTACAACTGAAACTGATGACGGATACCCACAAAGACACCTGCGGTCAGGTATTTCTGGTCGATCATAAAATCATCCCGGGTAATGGAGCGCGGATAGGCTTTGATGTGCGGCTCCACAAGCAATTGCAGGCGCGGGCTTACGCGATACTGAACACCCAGACTCCCATACCAGCCGATACCCAAATCCTTGCGAAAAGCGGGGTAAGCTTTGCTGTTGTTGTCGTTTGAAAAACTTACCGGGCGATTGTCCTCAGGAGAAAGAAATTCCCCATTGGGATCAAACATTACATTGATATAAGCGCCGCCATTCAGGGAAAGAGTCAGGTTTTTTGCACTAACCTCATAACCAACCAATAATGGGATATCCAGCATCCGATAACGGTTATTCGCAACAATCTGGCGACTGGTGGTTTCTACAGTCGTATCGGTGCCGATGATCTCGCCGTTTTGCCCGTAAATATTGGTAATGATGGTACGCACTTCATTTTCGATAGTATGCTCGAAACGCTCATTGATCTCAGAATAATTCACACCGGTGCGCAGTGCAATGCCGGGTGCAGTGACAGCCGACAGACGAAGCGCAGCGCTATAGGTATAACGCGGGGATTCGGTTTCCTTGCGGGTGCTGGCGTACTTGGCATAATCACTGCCTTTTGCATCCAGGCTACGCGCAGCAAAGCCCGGAGCAGCCATAATATCGAAATAAAATTTAGTCTTTCCACCTTTAAAATCAGCACAACCAGAAGCTTGAATAGGCAGTTCCTCTAAGGTTTTCACCTGTTTCAGTGCCAGTGGCAAAGCAGCTATTTGTAAAGCCGAAGCCTGGACAGCAGTAGCCGGAAGCGCTTTATCATTTGCGAGTACTTCGGTCAGTGTTTCAGTAAGACTTTCAAGAGGTGTAATATTTTGACCAATAGGCGTAATGCTGAGTTTATTTTGACGATTGCTTTGGCTGGCGTTTACATCCTGATTAGCATTTACATCGGACTGAGCCAGTGTACGATCTAAAGAAATATTGTTTAAAGCATCAATTTGAGCGACAGGCAGTTCTGTATTTTTCTCGGGAAACACCGGGAAACTACTTAACTCAGGCTGGAAGCTGATTTCAGTGTACCAGGACATTACAGCGGCAAGCCCTCCGAGCAGCAACAAAGCCGCAATCAGGCGACGTTGCCGGGTTTGTTGGCGGATTTTGAGCTGAACGTTTCGCTGCCGCTCGATTCCCTCCCACAAATGCCGGGGGACATCGGAATCATAATGCTCCAGTTTTTTCTTAAAAGCGTCGTCTATGGGATTTGGTCGTCGGTTCATACCGCGATTTTTTGCATGTCAATAATCCGTTGTTGTAAAATTCTTCTTGCCTTGAGCAATTGAGACCGAGAAGTACTCTCTTCGATACCCAGCATTTCGGCGATTTCGTGGTGGCTGTAGCCTTCGATGGCATAGAGATTAAACACCACTCGATAACCATCGGGGAGTTGGGCAATCAGGGCAAGCAGTTCTTCCTCGTGCAAATCGGCATATACTGAAGGCTCCAGACTCATGTCATACCCTTCATCGATGCCGATGGCTTCATCTTTAAAGCTTTTTTGCTGAAATTTTTTTAAGGCTGTATTAATCACGATCCGTCGGATCCAACCTTCGAAAGAACCTGCAAACTGGAAATTGGAAATATTGTCGAACACCTTGATAAACGCATCCTGCAGAATGTCCTCGGCTTCCATGCGATGGCGGGCGTAACGCAGACACACCGTGAGCATCTTTCCAGCATACCGCTGAAAGACTTCCGCCTGACATTGGCGGTTTTCGCGCAGGCAACCGTGTATCAATTCATGTTCACTCACGTTTTCGCGTCTAATTTATCCAATAAAACTGCCAATCCCTGTTGCAAATTGCCTTTTTACAAGATTAAATTGTCAATCCGGTAAAGATCAGCAATCTGCTATTAGATACCACAATTTACGCTTTTTCTTTTAATCTTGCATTTAAAAAGCGCATTTATGAAACCGCAAGAACAAGCCCAAAGTATTGTTGATCAAATGTACAAGCAAGATTTTTTTAGTCAATGGCTGGGTATTCAACGCCTGGAGGACAGCGCAGGCAAAAGTGTCTTACGCATGACGATTCGCAAAGAAATGCTCAATGGTTTTGGCATTGCACACGGCGGCATTACCTATTCACTCGCGGACAGTGCCCTGGCATTTGCATCCAATTCCCGCGGGCGGCACGCCGTTTCTATCGAAACCTCTATCTCTCATATAGAATCATTGCGCGAAGGCGATATTATCACCGCCTCTGCCGAGGAAGAAAGCCTGGGCAACCGCATTGCGATTTACCGCATCATTGTCAAAAATCAAAACGACCAGACGGTGGCTTTGTTTAAGGGAACAGTGTACCGAACGAGCCGGGATTGGGAGACAGAGGGAAAAGAAGACGGGGAGACGAGGTGACGGGAGATGGAGATATGTTGATGCTGAATTTGTTTGAAAAATGACAGTTTGAAATTTTTTTTCGAATACAACCAACTTTTTTCGAATTTTTTAGGTCTAATAAGTGTAACTTTTGCAAAAATCTACGTATTTACTATTAAAGCATTTAAAATTCTAATTGGATAATTAGTGCTTTAGCAAATAATTAACACAAATAATATTTGAAATTTGCAATAAATTTTGTTTGAGATTTGTTTAAAAATATAGACTTTCTGTCAAAAGAATGTCGGCTTAAGTTTCATAAACTAGTGAGTGTAAAGCAGCAGCCTTTCCAAATTTGGGAGGGCTGTCTTTTTTGTAAGTAAAGGCTTCCAGTCTTTCAATCAGCTTTTTTATTTTTCTTGCTACATTGCACATAAATTGAGTTGCGCATGAATCTGTTTTACGAAACCGAACAAGAACAAATCTACGCTTTGGATATCAACGATACGCCAAAGGGCAGCATCCGGGAATATTGGTTGCATATCATCAATAATGGGATTGGTGAACCGATCCGCATCCCGATCATCGTGGCCAGAGGTGCGTACGATGGTCCGGTGCTAGGCGTCACCGCTGCCATTCATGGCAATGAACTAAATGGCATTCCGGTGATTCAAAGGCTGTTTAAAGAAATAAACGTGGAAGAACTTCATGGAACGGTGGTAGGCGTACTGGTGCTGAATGTGCCGGGACTATTGCTCGGCCAGCGCAAATTCAACGACGGTACCGATCTGAACCGCATTTCTCCGGGCCGCCCTGATGGCGATGTCAGCCAGCTTTATATCAACCGGATCGTGGATCGAATCCTGAAAAACTTTACTTATCTGATCGACCTGCATACCGCCAGCTTTGGGCGTATCAACTCGTGGTACATCCGAGCCAACATGACCAAGGAAGTCACGGCCCGCATGGCACGCTTGCAAAGCCCGGAAATCATTTTGCATAATCCCGCCAACGACGGCACTTTCCGGGGTACGGCCAGCAGCATGGATATTCGTTCCATTACATTGGAACTGCGCGACCCGCATATTTTCCAGTTTGATGTGATTGAAGATGCGCTGGTGGGCATTCGCAATGTGCTCTACGACTTTAAAATGCTGGAAGGAGAGATCGTTTGTCCGGTCAAAAACACTATTCTATGCGACCGTTCTTACTGGGTTTACACAGATGAGGGCGGCATTCTGGAAGTATATCCGAAAGTAAAGGAAATGGTGCAAAAAGGAGACTTGATAGCCGAGGTGCGTACTATTTTCGGAAAAGTGACCAGCCAGTACTTCGCGCCCCAAGATGGAATTGTGATCGGTAAAAGCGTCAACCCAGTCAACCAGACAGGTAGCAGAATTCTGCATTTGGGCATTCATCTGCAGGAAATTCCCTGTATTCTGGATGAATTGGACTAATCCGCAAGCATATTTAAAATATTGCCTTTAAAACCCTGGGCAATCACAGGATGTTTCCTAATTTTAACATACAGAACATCCGAACTATGCCTTACAAACCAATCCTTGCCTTGTTGTTTTGCGCAATATTGCTTCAGTCTTGCGCCAATTATCAGTTGCAATACGCAAGAAACACCACTCAGCATAAAATTACAATGCCTGAACAGGTCCCCGCACACACCATTTACCTGATCGGTGATGCCGGTGGCTCCCCCGAAGGAGACATAGCACCGGCAGTCCAATTATTGGGTAAAAAGCTGCAAGGCGCTTCCAAAGAAACAACCGTCGTTTATCTGGGCGATAATATTTATCCAAATGGGCTGGCGCCCAAGAGTTTGCTGGAAGAACGCGCCGAAGACGAGCACAAACTCCGTGCTCAGCTCGGCATTGTCAAGGATTTCCCGGGAAATGTATTTTTCGTGGCTGGCAATCACGACTGGTACCGGCATGGACTGGACGGTGTCAAACGCCAAAAAAAGTTTATTGAAGACTATCTTGACCGGAAGGATGTGCTGCTGCCCGAGCCTGGCTGCGGTGATCCCGTGGAGATTGAATTGAACGATAATCTGGTGCTGGTGCTGATCGACTCGCAATGGTGGCTGCAAAACTGGCAGGGTGAAACCGAGATCAATACCGGATGCGAAGTGAAGAGCCGCAAGGACTTTCAGCGTTTTTTTGAAGAAGCTATCAAAGGCAACCGAAATAAAAACATCGTGGTAGCCTTGCACCATCCGCTCTATACCTATGGTTCGCACGGAGGTCGCTACCGCCTCAAGGATCACCTGTTTCCATTGACCAATGTCAGGAAAAACCTGTGGATTCCGATGCCGGTGATCGGCTCCATTTTTCCGTTCTACCGCTCGGTGCTGGGTTCTAAACAGGATGTGGCCCACCCCGAATACCAGGCCCTAAAATCAACTTTGATCGGCTCCGCCCGCAAAAACGGTAATTTTATCTTTGCCTCCGGGCACGAGCACAGTTTACAATATATTGAACAAGATGAGCAGCATTTCATCGTAAGTGGCTCGGGTTCCAAGAAATCGCCTGTGGCTTTGGGGCAGGGTGCAGCATTTGCTTATGGTCAAAATGGCTTTTCGCAACTCGATTTTTACAAAGACGGCTCCGCGTGGGTGACCTTCTGGTCCGTGGATGAACCGGAGGGACGCATTGTATTTCAAAAACAGATCAAAAAAGCACTCCCCATCGAAGAAGCCGAGATACAACGAAGTTTTCAGGAATTTGAAACCAATAACACAACCATTACCAAACCAATTACGACTTACAATTTTCAGCGCGGCAATTTCTGGCGCTTCCTGTTTGGCGATCACTACCGCGATACGTATGCTACGGAAATCGAAGCTCCGGTGCTGGATCTTTCTAGCTATGCGGGCGGCATGACGCCCACCAAAATCGGGGGTGGTTACCAAACCAATTCCCTGCGTCTGAGAGACCCGAAGGAACGCGAATATGCGATTCGCTCTATCGATAAAGATGCGACCCGCACGCTACCTTACCCTTTCAATGAATCTTTCATTCGGAGTGTAGTCAAAGACAATTTCAGTGCCGCCCACCCTATGGCCGCAGTGCCGGTGGCACGCCTGTCGGATGTTGTTGGCATTTATCACACCGATCCTAAGATTTATTACGTGCCTAAACAGCCTGATTTACAGGAATTTAACGAATTATTCGGCGGCGCTATGTACCAGCTTGAAAAACGCCCTTCCGGCAACTGGAGTACCGCAGCAAACTTTGGTTACGCAGAGGACATCGAAGGTACGCTCGATGTAGTGGAAGAAATGCTCCAGGATAAGGATGTACGCATTGATCATCGTGCCGTAGTGCGAGCCCGAATTTTTGACAACCTCATCGGTGACTGGGACCGGCACGATGACCAATGGCGCTGGGCAGAACTGAAAGTTGACGGACAGAAGATTTATTTCCCGATCCCACGCGACCGCGACCAGGCTTTTTCCA
>CAZGAU010000173.1:1187-4675 GCA_964523725.1 uncultured Saprospiraceae bacterium | reverse complement strand
TCAGAGCCATCGGCGGATTGGATGAAGATACCTTTATCGACGAATCGCGGGTGCACGCTCTGCGCAAATACACCAAAATTTATGATGCCAAAAGCGAAGACCGAATCCTGAAAATCGGCGGCGAAACCCGCAAATACTTTAGTAAAAACCCGGAATTGAATAGCTACAGCCGCCGTTCTTATGATTATGAATATAATTATGGTTTCCTTGTGCCGGTCGTAGCCGCCAACCCCGACGACGGACTTCTGCTGGGCGGCATGGCGCAGTACACCACTTATGGTTTTAAAAAATCACCTTATTCGACCAAACAAACCTTTTCGCTGAATTATGCGCTAGCCACTTCGGGCCTCAGCTTTAAATACAACGGTGAATTTATCAATGTAATGGGTAAATGGGACGCCTCTTTATTTACTCAATTTAATACCCCGCTTTACGCTGTCAATTTCTATGGCTTTGGCAACGATACCCCTGATTATGAAGCACTTCTGGAAGACGATGATGACATCGACGAAGATGATTATGTACGTGTAAGACAACGACTAGTACGTGTGGAGCCGGCCCTGCTCCGTCGTGTCAACAGTGCATTCTCCTGGTCGATCGGGCCCACGTTTGAGTCCATCCGTGTGGATAGCACCGAGGGGCGCCTGATCAAGGAATTTACCGATGATTTTGATCCTGAACTATTCGACGGGCTTGAGTTTCTTGGCTTGCGTTTCAATATGAACCTCCACAACGTGGACAATCCGGCGTTCCCAACCAAAGGCATCGGCGCCAGACTGGACGCAGGCTGGAAACACCAACTGGATGACCGCGACAAAAGCTTTCCTTATATAAAAGCCTCATTTTCAATTTATAAACAACTGATCCCCAGTGGAAATCTGGTGCTGGCTACAAGAGTAGGTGTTTGGCACAATTTCAACAACGATTTTGAATTCTACCAGGGCGCCACGCTGGGCGGCGGGTTCACCGAAGATGCCAATTTCCGGGGGGTACGGCGAGAACGTTTCACCGGAAAATCTTCGTTTTATAATAATATTGACCTGCGCTGGAACATGATCAACTCCGAAAACCGGACGCTGCCTTTCTCATTCGGGATTTACGGCGGCTTCGACCACGGGCGCGTGTGGATTGACAATGAAGACTCCGATACATGGCACTATGCCTACGGCGGCGGCTTGTTCTTCGCACCGTTCGACCTGGCCACCATCAGCGTCGGGCTGTTTCACGCGAACGAAGAGCAAACGAGATTTAACCTGAGCGGCGGATTTTTCTTTTAAAAACGATGTAACGGTTTTACCGGAAAAGTTATAAATTACATCATACACCGATAACCGTTATACCGATAAACCATAATACCGTTCACCATAAAATCAAATTCTTATGAAAGAAGGCTGGATCATCGTTTTTTCTTCCACCGAATTATTCCAAACCAAACTGGCGGAAGACATCCTCAAGCAACACGGCATCGCGAGTCATATTGTCAATAAACCGGATTCCATGATCCCGACCGTGGGCGCCGCGGAATTGTACACCTTGCCCGAAAATGCCGAAAAAGCGCTGGAAGTACTGCGGGCCAATAAAATCATCAAATAGGCAAGCGACGCAGCCGCGACACTTGTAATGATTGCGGCTTCAAATGTTTCAACCTCGGCTCACCTTACTTGTTTTATAATCGAACATGGTAAAAGGAGATCATTATGTCTTGGAATAAACTCACCCCCGAAGAAGAAAGAATCATTGTACACAAAGGCACGGAACGCCCGGGAACCGGCGAATTGCTCAACAACAAAGCGGAAGGCGTGTACGTGTGCCGCCGTTGCGAAGCGCCGCTCTACCGTTCAGATGATAAATTTGAATCTTTCTGCGGCTGGCCGAGTTTTGACGATGAAATTCCCGGTGCGGTGCGCCGCGAGCGCGATGCCGATGGACGCCGGACGGAGATTTTGTGTAATAATTGCGGCGGGCACCTCGGGCACGTCTTTATTGGCGAGGGTTTCACGGCTAAGAATACGCGCCATTGCGTGAATTCTATTTCGATGAAATTCTACCCGATCGAGGAGTGGAAAAAAAAAGCCCAGGAACAAGAATAACGGAGACGGCGGTCTTCGCTTCGGGTTGCTTCTGGAGCAAGGAATACATTTTCAATAATACGCCCGGCGTCGTTGCTACGCGCGTGGGCTACACCGGCGGGCATACCGAAAACCCCACTTACAAGGAGGTTTGCACCAAAGCCACCGGCCACGCGGAAGCCGTAGAAGTGACTTACGATCCGGCACAGACTTCCTACGAAGAACTCGCAAAGGTTTTTTTTGAAACCCATGATCCGACGATCGATCACACCGACAAAGGCGGGCAGTACCGCTCGGCGATTTTTTATCAAAATGAGGAACAAAAAGCTATTGCTGAAAAATTAATCAAAGCCCTGGAAGACAGGGGTTTGGAGGTAGCCACCACGCTCGAACCGGCAGGCACCTTCTGGCAAGCCGAAGCCCGCCACCAGAAATACTGCGATATGCACGGCATGACGCCAAAAGTGAAAAGGAAAACGAGGTTTTGAATAAGAATCGGGAGGTGAATTCACCTCCCGATTTCATTTACTTCAAAGGAATTGCCAATGGGCGCATGGGGGAGCCGCTTGCGCCTTTTAGTTTCAAGGATGCTGCGATGAAAGCAAATTCGTACACCGCATCCGATGCTAAATTTTCCAGGTACATTTGCTCGATAAACATTACACCCTTTTCCGCCAGCAGGTAAGTATGCACCGGCACCCAATTGTCTTCGCGCTCCGGCGGAAAGGCTTCAAAACTAAGGTTGTCCGCGCCCAGCAGCATGATTTTTTGATCTTCCACAAGCCATTTTACGGCATCCAGGTTGATTCCCGGATATTCATGTAAATATTCACTGGCATTTTCATAATGTTGCGCCTGCCCGGTTCGGATCAGTACCACATCGCCAGGTTGTAATGAAACGCCCTGCTTTTTTAATGCCCCTTTAAGATCAGCAGCGCCGATACGATAATTATTAGGTAATTTCTTTACATCTTTATACGCTACGATATCAATCATTACACCCCTCGCAATGACCGGCGGAATAGTTTCTGCGCCCGTTTTCTTCCAGCCTTTGTCGCCGAGGTGCTCTTCAGGCGTAAAGCCGTTCCAGATTTTTCCGTTAAGCCCGAAATGATTGAGTGCATCAATGTGCGTGCCCATGTGCGTGTACATGGAGATGGCATCCCCGGTGTAGCTTACTTTTTCATTCATTTTTTTACCCAGCCCGTTCGGATTGTCCACCACCGTGCCGTGCGGCGTATGCGTTAGCCAATACTGATAAGGCGGATCGCCCAAGGCATGAAAACTGGGCATTCCCACGAAATAATCGACACTCAGATCATAGATTTTCCCGGAGCCAATTTTGGAAAGTATCGCCAGCCTGGAGGCATCATTCATCATATTCAATGTACCGATCTCGTCATCGGGACCCCAGGGGCT
>CAZGAU010000173.1:0-1087 GCA_964523725.1 uncultured Saprospiraceae bacterium | reverse complement strand
ACGCGCTGCTCAATCTCCCGGTATTTTTGTCGGAATTCGATGTAGCGCTGCTCTGCGCTCTGGCTCAGAGTGCGCATCGTTCGCTCCTGCAAGGCTACATAAGCACGCTGAATTTTGATACGAAAGAAGCGTTCCATCGCGGGCACTTGCTGGAATAAAGCCTCCAGGCTATCCCGATGGATTTGCAAAACCATGGAAGCTTCCACTGCCTGGATAAAATATTCCGCCGGTGTTTGGGTAAGATAACTGTATAAATCATTAATCCACCAGCCTTCGATGCCAAATTGTAAAATACGTTCCTGAGCGGCAGCATCAATGTAATAACTCCTCAAACTCCCGCTTTCGATGAAGCGCATGTGCGAAGAAATATCGCCTTTAAAAAGTAATATCTCCCTCTTTTTGAGCAGCTTAGGATAAAACGCTTGCAGCACTTTCGCTGCCTCCGCATCAGTCAAAGGAACAATACTTTCGATATGGGCAATCAAAGGATGAACTTGCTTCATTACGATAATAATGAATCTATAGTTTAATTAATAATTTGCCCTCCAAATATAATAATATTTCAATTACTTCTTATGACAAATGCTCAATCAGCTCATCTTTATTCATTTTGGAGCGCCCTTCAATGTCTTGTGCTTTCGCCATTTCGTAGAGTTCGTCTTTGGTTTTGGAGCTGAGTTCTTCTTTATCAGATTTACCTTTTATATGACTCATTACTTTTTGCTCGGATAATTTATCCTTGGTTCGGATCAGGCGCACCTGATCGCCTTTGTTTTCGGGTAATCCATTGGGTAAGAGGAATTCATAAAAACCGGCGCCGTCTTTCATAAACAAATGCGGCATATCATAGAAATCGGGATCATTATTAAAATCTGCGTAATAATACTTACCTTTACGCACGGTTTTCTGCTTGGTATGATCCGAACCGGTCCCCACCAGAATATCGCCCTGCTGCCCTTTCACCAAGGCGTACCAGTCTTCGTCATCCAGCGCGAGCATCAATGTATCATTATCGGTTTGAAACAATTCATATTTACCTTCTTTTTTTAATTTACCTTTCATAGCTTTAAACTTTTTAATTTTAAAT
>CAZGAU010000172.1:0-10704 GCA_964523725.1 uncultured Saprospiraceae bacterium | reverse complement strand
CGCAAAGTTTCGGCAAGATGCCTGCATGATTGCCACCAATTCTTTATCTTGTGTAAAAACCAGCAAGCAATGCACCCAAATGATCCCTCTTCACCGGATAATGTGTGGCCCCTACCCAAGTTTTACTTTCGGGTACAGTTTGGCGCGCTTAAGGATACCGTCTTTTTTCAGGAAGTATCGGGTCTCGACACCGAAGCACAAGTCATCGAATACAGACTTCAGGATAATCCGGTGTTTTCTACGGTCAAAATGCCCGGCATGAAGAAGGCAAGCAATGTAACGATGAAAAAAGGCGTGTTTGTAAAGGATAACAAATTCTGGGATTGGTTCAATCAGATCAAAATGAATACCATCAAAAGGGAAACGGTGACGATTCAATTGCTGGATGAGCAAGGTAGTCCGGTGATGACCTGGACATTGCAAAATGCCTGGCCTACTAAAATCACCGCAACGGATTTAGAAAGTAACGCCAACGAAGTAGCCATAGAAACGATCGAAATCGCCCACGAAGGATTGACCATACAAAACGGTTAGTCGATTGCTTGAGGCTGGTCAATGTGTGACCTTCCGGCTTCTGCTTCAAAATCTTCCCTTTGCAATGGCTGTTCGCCCTGTTATCAAGTTATAGCTTGCAGTTTGTACGCATGTCAATAATTATTTTTCCTTTTCTTATTTGGCTAGATATCTTGGTTTATATTTGATAGAATAAAGCGGATCATTTTGGTGAGCATGTCAAAGAATAAACCATGAAGACCATTCCGATCAGACAGATTGCCACTACTCATCAGGAGCAAAGCAATACCGGCCGGTTCAGCATCAGAGCTCTTCGTGACGTACTCAAGGGAAAGGACTTGATGCACGAACTACACAAACATGACTTCTACTTTATTCTCGCTTTAGAAAAAGGGCAGGGCGTACATGAAATTGACTTTGTCCGATACGATGTTCATGATGATGTGGTGTTCATGCTTCGTCCGGGTCAGGTACACCGGCTCCAGTTAACCGCAGATAGTACAGGCTATTTATTGGAATTTGATACGCCCTTTTATCAGCCAAAGAACACCAAAATAGAACAGTGGTGGAAGAAAGCCTCCAGTAAGAACTATTGTGAAGTAGAAGAAAGCCGTTTTAAAAAAATGCTCTCATTCCTGTCCAACATCTTCGCCGAGTATTCTACAAAGCAGGAAGGATATCATGAAGCAATAAGAGCTAACCTCGATCTTTTCTTTATAGAGTTGGTACGGCAAAGCCCAAACCCGAAGCAGGTTTCCTCAACTGCAAACACCTATACACAAGAACGCTACGAAGAACTGTTAAGGCTTTTGGAAACAAATATTGTTGAATTGAAGCATGTTCCGCAATACGCGGAGCTATTAAACCTCTCTGTTTATCAATTGAATGCCATCACCAGAGCATCAGTCGGTAAGACAACTGCAGACTTAATCAACGAACAAATTATTTTGGAAGCCAAAAGATATTTGCTGGCTACTCCCAATCAAATCAAAGATATTGCCTGGGATTTGGGCTACGAGGATCCTTCCTATTTCATACGGTTCTTTAAGAAACATACCGGGCATTCGCCAGACGCCTTCCGGAAGAATTTTAAATAAGTCCTGTTCAACTAAAGAATCGTCCTACCATACCGCTTGTTATCCAATGTAGTTTTGTAAGCGAATAGAATAATCGTTCAAAAAAGTAAACAATATGAAAGCAAAAGCAAGGTTAGTGGCCGCTGTAAAAATTTGGCTTGTTATTTACCCTTCCATTACGTTGTTCCTGTTTATGTTTGGGAGAGAACTGTCGGCTTTCCCATTATATCAGAGGACATTCATTCTTACCATTTCATTGGTTCCATGGATGATGTTTGTCGGTGTTCCCTTCGTTGATTTTCTCATTCGTCGGCTTTCAGTAAAAAGCAGTCCCCTCATAAACTTGAAAAAGTGAGATGATAGATAAACAAATTAAAATAAAACCGTTACAGAGAAGAACATTCCTTAAACAAACAGGCATTGTGGTTACGGGAATGGCTCTTCCGATAGCATCACTAAGCAATTCTAAAAATTACGAAATGAAAACGTATAAACAATATGATGTAATAATTGTCGGTGGTAGTTACAGTGGTCTTGCGGCAGGCATGGCTTTGGGCAGGGCATTAAGAAAGGTTTTGATCATTGACAGTGGAAATCCCTGTAACAAACAAACGCCCTATTCACATAACTTCTTAACAAACGATGGAAAACCACCGGCAGAAATAGCCAGACTAGCGAAGCAGCAGGTGCAGATGTACGATTCAGTAGAGTTTCTGGATGCTCTGGTAACGGCTGGCATTAAAACCGAAGGTGGGTTTGAGGTGCAGATTCAACCCGGTGAAAAATTTACAACGAAAAAGTTAGTTTTTGCTACAGGCATCAAAGACATCATGCCCGATATACCCGGCTTTGCTGAATGTTGGGGGATTAGTGTGCTTCATTGTCCTTATTGTCATGGATATGAAGTACGGCATCAAAAGACAGGCATTCTTGCAAATGGGGATCATGGTTTTGAGCTTGCATCCCTCATTTCTAATTGGACGAATGATTTAACCCTTTACACAAACGGGAATTCAACGCTTACAGAACAGCAAAGAGCTAAACTTCAGAAGCATAGCATCCATATCATAGAAACTGAAATCGAGAGACTGGAACATACAAATGGCTATATCCAACATATCCTTTTCAAGGATGGGAAAAAAGTGCCTGTAAAAGCATTGTATGCCAGGCTTCCCTTCGTGCAGCATTCTGCTATTCCGCAATCGTTGGGTTGCGAGATAACGCCCGAAGGATATGTCAAAATTGATGCTGCACAAAAAACAACTGTTCACGGTGTTTTTGCGTGTGGAGACAATTCAACTCGTATGCGTACCGTAGCAAATGCAGTGTCAATGGGGACAGCAGCCGGATTGATGGTGAACAAAGAATTAATCGAGGAAGCATTTTAATCAAATAAATAATTACACTTCTGCAAGGCAAGCAGGATGGTTGAACAAAATAATTTAAAAGGAAAAATCTAGTTAACATGAAAGCTTTTACAAAAACAAAATATGGCGGACCGGAGGTACTTCAACTGGAAGAGGTAGAAAAGCCAACCGTAAAAGATGGTCACATCCTGGTTAAAGTATTCGCCAATTCAGCCAATCCGGCTGACTGGCATATCCTTCGGGGAGCACCTTTTTTTGCCCGTTTTACTACTGGATTATTCAAGCCAAAAGATAAAATTTCGGGAGCTGATTTTGCAGGCATTGTAGAAGCGATCGGAACAAATGTAGCCCAATTTAAGGTAGGTGATCGTGTGTTTGGAGAAATCCTTGAAGGAGGCGCTTTTGCAGAATACACTTGCGTTCCGGTAAATGTTTGTGCTAAAATGCCTGAGGGAACTAATTTTGCTGAAATGGCAAGCGTGCCGATAGCCGGAGTAACGGCTTTGCAAGCGCTCATCACGCATGGACGACTCCAGGAAGGAGAATCGGTTTTGATCAATGGTTCTTCAGGAGGCGTCGGTCATTTCGCTGTGCAAATTGCAAAAGCCTATGGTGCTAAAGTCACCGCTGTATGTTCCAGTAAAAATGTTGATTTTGTCAAGTCATTAGGCACTGACCAGGTGATTGCATACGATAAAGAAAACATTCATCAGCATAATGGGAAATACGATCTCGTCATTGATACGAACGGTAATCTGACTCATAAAGATTATACCAGGATGGGACAGCGAGGTGTGATGGTTGGTTTCACAACGATGGGGCATATGATTTCCCTGCTTTTAAAAAGAGCCAGCAACAAGTTTCCAATAGCTCAATTTACAGCGGAAGCCAACACAAAGGATTTAGAGACATTGGCATCCTTGATTCAAGATGGGAAAGTTAAAGTGCACATTGAGAAGACTTATTCCTATAAAGAAATTCCGGCAGCCATAAGTTACATTGAAGCCATGCGCACCAGAGGAAAAGTAGCAATGGTTTGGGAATAAGTCGGCGGCACAGAAGAGGTATATAAGAAGCGTTGTAAACTCTTCGCCCTATCTAATTTTTTTCACACAATTAATCAAAAGTAAAATCAAAAAATGAAGATTATCATTGTCGGTGCCTCAGGCACCATGGGGAGCTATTTGTCCAATTCATTGGAAAAAGAACACGAAGTAATAAGAGCAGACCGTAATAGCAGCGGCGTCAAAGTAGATATAACCTCGCCGGAGTCTATTGAAAATATGTATAAAAAGATTGGCGCCTTTGATGCATTGATTTGTACGGCAGGTCCTACTTATGTTGGTCCCTGGAAAAACCTAACCGATAAAAAATTCCGTAATGGTGTGGACGGCAAAATGATGGGACAAATCAATCTGGTGCTCATCGGTCAACATTACATCAATCCAAAGGGCTCATTTACATTAATTACGGGAGCTTTAACCCACGAGCCTCAAAAGAACTTTGCAAATGCAGCAGCAACCAATGCTGCGGTGGAAGGTTTTGTTCGGGCTGCGGCAATCGAATTAGAAAATGGCATTCGTATCAATGCAGTTAGTCCGACTGTGATTGAAAATTCCCCCCAGTATTTCCCGTTTTTCCCTGGTGAAATGCCTGTTACCATGAAGCAATTGGAATATGGGTTCAGGAAAAGTATCTTTGGTGCGAATACAGGGCAAGTAATCAAACCGTATTAAACCTATTGTAAAACCCTTGCTGGTCGGGTTGTTGCCCAAAAGGGTAATGACCCTTTTCATACTTTGGAAGATTGGCAAATAAAGTAAATACCTCTTTTGGCGGTGATGGAAGAGTCCACCCCAAATACGTTTCTCTCATTTATTTTTCTTTTGTTGCCGATTACATATACTATAAGCAAGATTAAGAGCATCCAAAGGCATAAATCAAGTGTTATTATAAAAGATCAAATACTATTCAAGCCATGACCAACGCCGGAAAACTCCAAGCCATCAAACTGGTGCATACCCTGATCTGGGTCTTTTTTGTCACGGTGATCTTTTATGTGGTCTATTGCGGCATTGCCGATCAGGTGAACCCGCTTACCTGGGTAGCGGTGGGGGCGGTAATTCTGGAAGGTTTGGTGTTGCTGGTTTTCAAGATGTTCTGCCCGCTAACGCTGATGGCGAGAAAGTATTCCGATTCCCAAAAGGATAATTTTGATATTTACCTGCCCAATTGGCTGGCAAAGTATAATAAACAGATCTTTACGACAATTTTTGTGATCGGACTGATTTTGGTCGTACTTCGGGTAATTAATTAGCGCTGTAGATTGAATCTGTAAGCTCCTTCTGCCGTCTTTTACTGCCTGCGCCGGATAAAAAACTTCTTCGGTACTGTCTTTTCTTTAAAGCTTTCCTCTTTGCATACTAAAATCAAAACGATGACAAATACAAAACATGTAAAATTCTTTACCCTTCTGAGTCTATGTTTTCTGACGGTGGTTTCGGTTGCGCAGCAGATCGATATGTCGCTGTTCAACAATATCAAGCCCCGCAACATCGGCCCGGCGGGCATGAGCGGGCGCGTCACCGCCATCGACGTGGTGCTCCACAACCCCGATCATATTTACATCGGCACGGCTTCGGGCGGCTTGTGGCATTCCAAAAATGGCGGCACCAGCTGGACGCCCGTGTTTGAAAATGAGAAGGCGGCTTCGGTGGGCGCGGTGGCCATCAATCAGCAAAACCCGCACGAGATTTGGATCGGTACCGGCGAGGGCAATCCCCGGAATAGTCTGACCAGCGGTTACGGCGTTTACAAAACCATCGACGGCGGCAAAAGCTGGCAGCACATGGGTTTGGAGAAAACCCGCAACATCCACCGCGTGATCGTGCATCCGCGCGATCCGAACACCGTGTGGATCGGCGCCATTGGCTCTCCCTGGGGCGAGCACGCCGAGCGCGGCGTCTTCAAGACTACCGACGGCGGCAAAACCTGGCGCAAGGTGTTGTTCGTAAATAACAAAACCGGCGTCGCCGACTTTATTATCGATCCTTCTAATCCAAACCATCTGATCGCAGCCATGTGGGAACACCGCCGCTGGCCCTGGTTTTTCAAATCGGGTGGCGAAGGCTCGGGCCTCTACGTTTCTTACGATGGCGGCGAGAACTGGACCAAAAAAACCGAGGCCGAGGGCTTGCCCAAAGGCGAGCTTGGCAGAATGGGAATTTCTTTTGCGCCCAGCAAACCCAATATGGTGTACGCACTGATCGAAGCTAAGAAAACCGGTTTATACAAATCCGAAGACGGTGGCGACAGTTGGAAGCTCGTGACCGACAAGGGCGTGAGCAATCGTCCTTTTTATTACGCGGATTTGTTTGTGGATACCAAAAACGAAAACCGTTTGTACCATGTGCAAACCACAGTGGAGGTCAGCCAGGATGGCGGCAAAAACTGGGAAAACTTCATTCCTCCGTCTTTAATTCACGTGGACAATCACGCCTGGTGGCAGCACCCCGATGATTCGGAATTTATCATCAACGGCAACGACGGTGGTCTGGCCATCTCCCGCGATGGCGGCGACACCTGGGATTTTCCGGAAAACCTGCCGCTGGCGCAATTTTACCACATCCGCGTAGACAATGAAGTGCCTTACAATGTATATGGTGGCTTGCAGGACAACGGCAGCTGGCGTGGCCCCAGTCAGGTGTGGCGGCGCGGCGGCATCCGTAATTTTTACTGGGATCGCATCGGCGGCGGCGATGGCTTTGATGCAGCGCCCGACCCGCTCGATCCGCGTTTTGGTTACTCTTTGTCGCAGGGTGGTAACCTCGGACGTTACGATCTGAAAACCGGCGAGCGGGAAGGCATTCGTCCTTTCCTGGCCAGCGGCGAAGACCTGCGTTTCAACTGGAATACCGCCCTGGCGATTGATCCGTTTGACCAGAAAACCTTGTATGTGGGCAGCCAGTTTGTACTCAAATCCAGCGATCATGGCAGAAGTTGGGAAAAAATTTCCCCGGATCTGACCACCAATGACCCCGAAAAGCAGAAGTATAATGAATCCGGCGGTTTGACTTACGACGCCACCGGCGCGGAGAACCATACGACCATTATCACCATCGACCCGAGCCCGGTACAGCAGGGCCTGATCTGGGCCGGCACCGACGACGGAAAAATTCACGTCACCCAAAACGGCGGCGGCAACTGGACGGATGTGACCAAGAACATCAAGGGCGTGCCCGAAGGTTCCTGGGTCGCGCAGATCACTGCTTCCGCACACAATGCAGGCGAAGCTTTTGCGGTTATCAACAATTACCGTCGCGACGACTGGACGCCTTTCCTTTTCCGCACCAACGATTTTGGTAAAACCTGGACGCGCCTTGTGGATGAGAATGATGTGTGGGGATATACTTTATCATTTGTCCAGGATCCGGTCGAGCCGAAGCTAATGTTTTTGGGTACGGAATTCGGTTTGTACGTCAGCATTGATGCGGGCGCCAACTGGACCCAATGGACCAACGGCTACCCTACGGTTTCTACGATGGATTTGGCGATTCAGCCACGCGAGCACGATCTGGTCATCGGCACTTTCGGGCGGGCTGTGTGGATTCTGGATGATATTCGTCCGCTGCGCGAACTGGCTGCCAAGGGTTTGAATACGGTGACCAGCAGCACGCTGCATTTCAGCCCCATTCCCGACGCTTATCTCGCCAGTATGGGCGAAGCCAATGGCTACCGCAGTACGGGGCATGGTTTGTTTGCCGGTGAGAACCGCGAGCAAGGCGCGTTGATCAGCTATTTTGTAAAAGAAGCCAAAGAAAAAGCCGAAGCCAAGGTGGAGGTTTTCGATGCCAAGGGAAATCTGATTCGTACCTTGAAACATAGCCCGAAGAAGGGTTGGAATCGCTTTGCCTGGGAATTGGATGTAAAAGGCATTCGTTTTCCGAACCAGGCCAAACCGAGAAACGAGCGCAGCGAGCGCGGCGGTCGCAACGTAGTGCCCGGCGAATACACGGTGAAGATCACTTACGATGGGCAGGAAGCCTCTCAAAAGGTGATGGTCAAGCCCGATCCCAATATTCCGAGCACGCAGGCGGAGATGATTGCCAAAGCGACTCTGATTGATGACTACAATGCTTACGTAGAGGGCATTACCGCCACGGTTGATGTGCTCCGCGACGCCGAAGCTTCGGTTGATTTTGTGACAAAGCGCCTCAATGACATCGAGGATAAAAATGCGCACAAAGAACTGCGCGAGCAGAGCAAGCAAATCAAAGATCAGATCAAGGAATTGATGGGTTTAGTCACCGAAACCGAGGAAGTGCAGGGCATTTACAGAAATGACAAACTGCTGGGCAGCATTCTGCGTCAGGGCGCTTCGAATGATGTCATCTACCCGGTGACGCCGGCGCAGGAGCAGCGCATCGCGATAGCCAAGCGCGAAGCCAAGCCGATTGTGGACAAGATTGATGCTTTCCTGAAAAAGGATTGGGAGGCTTATAAGCAAGCAGTGGAGAAGGCAAAGGTGAGCTTGTTGTAAATTTAAATTTTCAATAAAAATTGAGGTGATACTTTTGAGAAAGGTATCACCTTTTTTGATTTCCGATGTAGGATTTGTTTTGAAAAATCATTGAAAGACGATAGATTTAATGATCTGATTGAAACCATCCATAAACACACTTTCACCATGAAAAAACACCTTGAACGACTCTTGAGCTTCGGCTTTTTGTTGATCTTATCCGCTTGCCAGCAGCCGCAGGAAGTCGCTACCGACGCGGCTTTCCAATTTGAAGAATACACCATCACGCAAATGCAGGAGGGCTACCGCAACGGCGATTTTACCATCCGCGAGGTGGTGCAGCGGTATCTGGATCGCATTGCTGCGATTGACGACGCTGGCCCGGAGTTGAACGCCGTGATCCAGGTTAATCCCGATGCGCTGGCGATTGCAGAAGCATTGGACGCAGAGTTAAAAGCCGGACAATCCCGCGGTCCGATGCACGGCATTCCGGTGCTGCTTAAGGATAATATTGATACCTACGATCAAATGGAGACCACTGCCGGTTCGCGTGCGCTGGCAGGTTCACATCCTTTGCAGGATAGCTGGGTAGCAGCGAAATTGCGCGAAGCGGGCGCGGTCATCATCGGCAAGGCAAATCTGAGCGAATGGGCAAACTTCCGCGGCAATCTCTCTACCAGTGGCTGGAGCGGCGTCGGCGGGCAGACTAAAAATCCCTACGTGCTGGATCGCAATCCTTGTGGTTCAAGTTCCGGTTCGGGTGTGGCAGTGTCCGCCAATTTGTGTATGATCGCGATTGGCACCGAGACCAACGGCTCGATCGTTTGCCCGGCTACGGCGAATGGTATCGTCGGCATCAAGCCGACGGTGGGTTTGATCAGTCGTTCCGGCATTATTCCCATTTCTTTTACACAGGATACGCCGGGTCCTATGGCCCGTACCGTGGCGGATGCGGCCGCAGCGCTGGGCGCGATGGTGGGCGTGGATTCTTCGGATAGTAAAACGCTGGTGAATGTGGGTAAAACGCATACCGATTATACCCAGTTTTTGAAGGCTGATGGACTGAAAGGCAAGCGCATCGGTTGGTACAAGGGACCTTCCGGTAGTCATTACAAAGTGGATTCGCTGATGCAAAGGGCGGTAGATTTTATCAAAAGTCAGGGTGCGGAAGTGATTGAAATTGAGCAAATTGCCAAAACCAATGCCAACGGTCCGTCCTTTCAGGTGCTGCTGTACGAATTCAAGGATGGTTTGAACAAATATTTCGCTTCGCTGGGGGAGGCTGCGCCGATTAAGAACATGGACGAACTGATCGAATTTAATCAAAAGGATTCGGTGGAGTTGAAATATTTCGATCAGGAACTGGTCATTATGGCAAATAAAAAGGGCGATCTGAATTCCCCGGAATACCTGAAAGCATTGAACGACATGCACACCGCCATGCGCACGGACGGCATCGACCGGGTGATGGACGACAACAAACTGGATGCGATTATCGCACCGACAGGCTCACCCGCCTGGAAAACCGACTGGGTAAACGGCGATGCTTACATCCTGGGCAGTTCTTCGCCGGCGGCGATTGCGGGCTACCCGAACATCACGGTGCCGATGGGCTTTGTGCAAGAGTTGCCAGTGGGTATTTCCTTTTTCGGGCGCGCCTGGAGCGAACCCGTGCTGATCGAGATTGCCTATGCGTATGAAAATGGTACAAAGTACCGGCGGGCGCCAAAGTTTTTGAGGAACTAAGGGCGTACGCTGTAACGGCTGCTTTCTTGATTGCCTTTGGCGATAGCTACCGAATGCTTATGGGTTAGAGTTCGGCGACTGAAGTCGCCGTTACAGCGTACTACAACTTTTCAGTTTTGAACATCAAGCTTCCAGCTTTGAACTTCAATGTTCCGGTTCTGAACTCGATGCTTCTAGCTCCGAGCTTCAATATTTTAGTTTAAAACTTCAAATCTCTAGTCTTTCTACTTCAATATTCCAGTCCAGAACTCCATTGTTCTAGTTTTAAACTTTAATACCTCAGTTCTGAACTTCAATGTTTTAGTTCAAAACTTCAAATTTTTAGTCTTTCTACTTCAATGTTTTAGTCCAGAACTCTATTGCTTTAGTTCGGAACTCCAATGCTCCAGTCCAAAACTCCAATGCTCCAGCCCCAAGCTGCAACGCTGCGGCTCAAAGGGGGCGTTTTGCTCCATTGCTCAGGAAAGTGGAAATGTTGTGGGTT
>CAZGAU010000171.1:0-10883 GCA_964523725.1 uncultured Saprospiraceae bacterium | reverse complement strand
TTAATTTGACTTTCGACAATCGACTGTAAAACTGTCCGGCTACTTACATTATTGAGGGGGCGGGGTGAGTATAAAACTGTAATCTGTGTCTTGTTTCACTGTTTTTGATTTTTTTAAACTACTTGCCGAACTAGATAATGAGTCTGATTTAGTCCCACTAAAGCTGGATCTTTTCTTTATAATTTTAGGGGAGAACACACTATTATCTTCTTCATCTTCAGATGAGTCAATATCTCCTTCCTCTTCACTGATTAATGGAAAATAATTAGCATCCTTGATATCTTCAAAATCAGCTAATGTAATATTTCCTTTATTCACTTGGTCAGAAAGTTTTTTAAACATGACTTCATTATAAGCTTCTTGCATTTTTTTATCCATTCTGGCTATTGATCTTACCACCATATCTTCCAAAATTTTAAATTCATTATAATTAAAGCTTTCACTTTGCGCATCAAAAAAATATTCAAAGACGTTTTCATTTCCTTTATAAACTTTATAATGAATCATCTTTGCCAGAGGATAGGCCACGCAGAAGTGATTCAGTAAATCAATTGTTTCTTGCTTAGTTAAGGTGGTATTGCTTTTTATCAGTGTTTCCCCAAAATCATCCGGAAGTCTTTCTCCCAATTCTGAACCTGTGTCCATATTATTTGTATCTTCTTCCCATAATTTAATTACCTCTTTATATTTAATTTCCGATAAATTATCTTTGAAGTAATTTTCTAAGTCCTGAAAAGTAGCAGGTTCTTTTAGCTCGAAATGTTCAAAAAGATAAGCCGAAACTTTCACTTTTAGCCCAGGTATTTTGCCCTTTCTTTGTCCGGTTTCTATAGCGAGCTGAACCGTATTACAATGTTTACTGCCTGCAACAAAATTCCCCCATTGTTCCAATCCGCCATCTCCGTGCCCAAATAAATGGCACCATTCCTGGTTGGTACGTCTTTTATCCCAATCTTCAAATTCATCGGTAACATCTGGGACTTTACCATAAGCGGTGTAAATTTCTTGCTTTAATTGTTTCCACTGTGCTTCATATACGGGTTTAGAAAGCATAAAATCGGTGAAATGATCCGCAGAAACGGTTGAACTCGACTTAGGGGGCTGAGGATTTTTTTGCATTCTCCAATTTTCATAAGATTGCTTAAAATTTTCAAAATCATTTAATGCCTGTCCCATTACCGGTCCGGCATCATCTCTATCTCGGGTATTGGAGTGCTGTAACCCCAAGCCTAGCCAGCCGGTTGGTTCTTCTTTCTTCCCTTTTTGTCTTAATTTGAAGAAATCCGTTGAATAAAAATATTTACTTTTTCCAAGTTGATTCCTGGTCGTAAATTCAAAAACCTTCGGCGGAATGGGTACTTTTGGCGGTTTGGGTTCATTTCGTTTATCATTGGCTTGTGCCAGGTTTTTGAATTTTTTGAAATACCATATTAGAGATTTGGGGCGATTAGTTCCTGAAACCAAAGGGGTAGCATCGAAATACCCTGCGGGAGGTGTATCATTATCAATAAATAAATCCTTGTGCAAACCAAGGGCAATGCCGAGCGCCTTTTCACCCGACCATTTATACTCTACTTCAGTAATAGAATCAGCCCGCATCGCACCACCGCCGCCGCCCCCTGCACTTCGAGATCTACGCTCGGGCACCTTTATTTTTCCGCAATGAATATTGCCAACATTATCAATCCAATAAAGAATCTCCGTATCTTTTAATTCTGCCTCTGTTAAATCTTTTTTTAACCATTTACCACTTTCCATTACAAAATAAGCCTCCGGGTGATCTATATCTACGAAAAAGGATAAAATCGGATTTGGATTTGGATAAAGAAATAAGTTGTTTTCTGCTAATGAATAAAGATAAGGTAAATGTTGTTCTAGCTTAAATGAATTATTTCCATATTCTATTATTTGGTTATCTTTATTGTAATCAAGGGCATAATAAAAATCATTGAGTGTAAAACGGACCAAATTTTGAAATATATCATTATTATTTTCATCCTTTAAAGGTATATTTGGCGCATTTAAATCTACAAACTGATAATAGAAATTATACATTTCATAGGAAGCATTATCTAATAATGTCCTGAACATTCGAGTATTTTTGGTTTCATTTTCTTTTCTTGACCAAATCTTTCCTTTCTTATCATTAGGTCCATCAAGATTCCAATATCCGATCCGATATTTTTCGGCGGATGCCCGATTGTATTTATTTCCTGCCTCAATTAATTTTTCTTTGTAAAATGCCAAACCTTCTATATTATTAACTACTTCGTTTCCATCATCTACATTATATGCTCTGATTTTAAAAGCCATAATTTATATTACATTTAGGTAGTTTATAGTTTTAATTTCATTATTCAAAACCACTTCATTATCCTTACTTCTGAAGATTCTCCAATTTTCATATTAGGATTATTTACATTCTGAGGATTCTCTCCTGCCGATAGCGTTAGAGAAGTGACATTGCCCGTACCGGTATAAGTCAAGTAGAAATGCCAGATTTGGAACCCCCACACGGCATCCGTTCCTGGTGTCTCGAAGCCGCCTTGCCCATAGGCTACTATTCTGCCGCTGCTTGATTTGGTCACATAGATCGTAAAAGCGTGGAAGGCTGTTGACCCCGCATTGGCAAAAGAAGCGGCGCGCTTGTTATAAACCCGGTTTTCACCTCCAAACTGCTGGGTATAGACGGTGAAGTAATTGGCATCATTTTTATCATTATTGAAATATAATTTGTAATCAAAGTTTACCGGATTGGGGTTATGAAGCTTTACTACAATCATATACATATAATGGGCATTAATATCAAGATTATTAATCTGAATCGTTTTGCCATCGGCACTCTTGATCGGATTAGGAAAAAGGGCGCTTGGAATGCCCGGTGCATTGAATACGCCATCCACTTTTAGGCTCCCGCCGACGTGAAGCGTTGCGTCGGGTTCGGTCTTATTGATACCAATTTGGCCGCCTGCGCCATAGTTGCCAGCAATCGTAAGCGCCGGATATGCATAGTTGCCATCGTAAGCCGATGGGGCATAAATATGCATTTGACCTCTATATTGATCTCCTTTATAATTGGGCTTAAATTCAAAGAGTTTTGCGTTTTGTGGATACCAATTGGGTACTGAATGTTCTACATATACGGTATTGGAAGATTTCAGCCATAAGTCGCCTTCAATCGTCAATTTTTTTACCCTTGTATCTCCATTTACATCAAGGAGTGCTTGAGGGTCGGTTGTGCCAATTCCTACTTGTTCAAAACCGGCATTATTAGTACGGTAAATGAGTGGTGATTTTTCGATGACTTCCACAAATTGCCCTTCCCAGTAGCCGGGAATATTCTCATAATACAGATATAGATTAGTATGTCCAGCAGGCGAAGATGATTTGATATTAGTAATATTAAACTCTAAGGTAGCACCCGCTTGCATCACAAAGTCCTGATCCAACTGAAAGGTATCCCCGGGTTTGCCTACTGCAGGCGTCCAATTAATAGACTTGTTGTCTGACAATTTTATTGGAGCAGGTTGAATTTGAATTGCCGCTACCTGGCTTTTGGTACCCAATGCCCAGTCCTTATGTTCACCATCGGCTTTTCCATCGAAAGAAATGATAAATTTGGTAGGCTTAACGGCAGCTTTCCCTTTCAGGATGATGCTCGATTTAAGAGAGTTGAGGAGGTCGGGTTTTAATCCATTGGTGAGGTGTAAAATCAAAGTATTTTTAGAGCCAGAATTATCGTCCACTGCATCATTGAGAATAATGTTACTCCCATGAAAGCCCGTATGCAACGGAATATTTTTCTTCCCTTGGTGGTTGACGATGTTAATATGGGCCAAACGCTGTCCGCGTATAAAATTGCTACTGCCCTCATACGCCATATTTTGATACCGGAGCTCAATACGAGTACCCCTTGAGCCTTGATCACCCGCGGCCCGAAAACCTGTAAAGCGGATGGTATGAGTTGCTCCCGCTTCAATTTTCGGCGGTTGCGTAGCCAACAGATAGATTTTGACGCTCCTATCCGGTTGCTTTACAAGTTTCATTTGCCATTTGCTCCCTTCCGATAAGCGAATTTTATTCAAACTATCTTCTAGCAAGGTTCCGGGTCGGAAATGCAAGGTGAAATGGTGCATTTGCTCACTGGCTTCGGTTTGGGGCGTAGCGGCCAGTTGAATATGTTGGCGACTGGTGTTTTCAAGGTTCAAATCTAACGAATGCCCGGCAGGGTCTTCATCAATATACAATACCGACTCCTCTTGATTGTTCAATAGATTAAAAGCAATCGGATGGGATTGCCGGAAGGTCGCCATAGCGGTTTGATCTTCTTGCATAATTTGTTGAATATCCACGGAGGTGAGTATTTGATTATATAAACGAAATTGGGCAATTTTTCCATTATAAAAATAAAAATGACTGTCCTTTCCACTAGCTCCTAAAAGGAGTTTATTATCTTGGTTTAAAAAAACCATAGGCGGATTATACACTTCCTCGAAAATCTTAATTCCATTGTGAAAGAGGCAGTGGGTTCTGCCGTCATAAGTAATTGCAACATGATACCAACGTCCTGGTTCCAATGATAACCCGCCATACCTCTCATTTTGTAATTGCCAGGTAAATGTAAAAAATCTATTTACTATGATTGCTTTAAAAGCGGTTTCTTTACCAAAAAGAACAAATTCGTTACCAGTTATTTTAATAGGCTTAAACCATATACTCACCGTACACCCCGGAACGCTAGTATAAACCTTCCCACAATCTATATAACTATTAGTACCATCCAAACTAATACATGCACCAAATGTATCATCAGGAACGAGTTGAGCATTACCCATTAGTTGGGCAGTAAGGTTATTCCCCGATGTATCTGGAGTTACTTTCTCATCTGTATGCTGGTTGAGTGGAAGATGAAGGACTAAGTTTTCTGTTATTGACATGATTATAAAATATGGGTTTAGGGATTTATTATTTTTTTTGCTTGCAGCTGTACTGTTGCCTGCTGCTGAATAGAGGTAATGAGCTGATGAACCCGAACGAAAGGTAACTGACCCAAGCCTTCCAAAATGAGATTTATTTCCTCAATGCTTAAGGTAAGGGTAATTTTTTGTGGAATTTCATTTGTTTGATTGTCTGCCATATGGGTGTATATTTTGTAAAATGAATATTTATTATCAAAGCGTTCAGTCTCCACTTTTTTTCAATTTCAGCCAACCTTCTCTAATAACATTTGTTCCACTCAAATCTGCGGTCAGCGAAGCTTGACCAAGGCTGGTCTGAGCAAGTATAGCTTCAATTCCAGGCTGTTGTTTTGACCACTCTGTTCCGAGGTCTTTTGCTTCCCGTTCATCTACTGCGATTACTTGTGCATTTGAAGCATCTAAATGCCTGATCCACTTTGTATTATCCTTATTTAATAACTCCCATATTATATCTGCCTGCTGTGGAAAAGCCACCGCAAATGCACTTTTTCTTACCACACCTGGAACAGAGATTTCATCCCAATCGCCTTGAGTCTTTGCCAACCAAGACCACTGATAACCTGCTTCAGAAGGAAGAGGAATTTGCACCTGCTGGCTGTCACTTAGTAATGGCGAAGTAAGGAAAGTAATTTCTATCCGCCGGAGTGCCTGCGCATATTGATCTGGTGGAATTTGAATGGCTTTAGTAGGCAAGATACCTGAAGTAGCATGCACGACGCCTCTGGGGTCAAGTAATAAACTCAGCATCTTGGGGGCATCTGAAAGTGCTTGCAGGAGCGTGAATCGATTTCCGGAATGAGTAATAATATTTGAATCTGATACTTCATCACTTTGGGGTGCAAAAAATTGTTGATCTTTGTAGGTGTCGGCTTCTTCTATCCAATACCCTACCAAACCATCATTTAATTGTTTATATGCTCCTAAACGAATAGGAAAGGCTACTCCTGTAAATGCTTCCGTTTGTCGAGTATTACGCAGTAAATCATTGCGAAACACATTCCAATCATAATTAATATATGGAAGACCTTCCAGTTCCAGACTAAGGCTTGCCCGCACGAGCGCTACTGGTCTGCTCATTAGTAAGGCTACATCAGTGTGTTGAGCATAATTTTCGGGATTAATATTGGCTAAAGAAGTATCTATAACGGTAATAAAATGTTTCACAAAATCAGGATTACTTCTTTGGCGAGTTTGAATATAATTCAAGGTCCTGCGCAAATATGGATTTTCTACTTCCTCAATACTAAAAGCAGTTTGTCCCGAATTCAGTCCTGGAGGGCGACGCAAAATAAAGTTGGGATCGTCGCTTACATTGACACTACAAAGCATATCGCCACTTTGGCTGTACACTATAATGCTGTGATCTAGGTTATTAGCTAATAGCCAGCCACAGATGGGACTGGTGGCAGGATGTTCATTCATCTCCAAATCGCTGTCGGCAGCAGATAACCAACGGAAATTGAGCCGCGCCGGCTGTACCAATCGAGGGCGCAGATGAACCATATCATCTATGCCCGGAATTTGCATACGATAAGGCTTATGGAGGGTTCCGGCATACAGCGAATGACTTCGTCCAAAGGTATCTAACAAGCGGAGCTGATTAATACGCAACACTCCAGAGCGAATCGGGGTATAATCATCATCAGGATTCGGAGCAGAACGGATATCATTATTGAGCGCCGATCTGATTTTTTCTGCAAAAGCTTGATAGTCTGCAAAACCAAGTGGATCTGCAACAGGCAATTGCATAACCAACTGATGCATTAAAAGTGCATCATTAAACCCGCCTAGCGCCTGAGAAAGACTATGAAAGTTATGTTCGCTGATTAGATTATATGCCTTTATAAGGCTGCTCACAGGATTTTCACTATTATCTTTGATGTAAGTAGCTAATATACTTTTTACTTCTTCACTAGTAAAATCATAATTTTGCTTTTCTTCTACTATTTGTTGATTGGTATATAAAGGAATTAAAACCTGTTTTTTTAGATATCGCTCTAAACGATCTTTGAGTTGTAAATTCGCGTATGGTGTCAAAATACTAGAACCACTAAATTCATACGCTAGATTCACCAAAGCAAAATTACCCTCTTTAACACTCAGATCAACTGCATTTTCTTCTATTTGATAATTTTCTGTCACAAAATCCCGATCATACACCCTTAATCCCTCTCGTAAATTGCTCTTATTGGCAAGCGGTGCCATAATGACTTGCCATTCCAGCAAAAGTGGATGCCAAGGTTGATGGCTCCATTGCTCAAAAGCAAAATGCCCTTCGGGGTATTTAGACTTCATAACAGTTAAGCGAGCTGATAGAGATTGAAAATCTGTTTGAATCAGTTGCTGGATGGAAGTTCCTCCCCAACTGATACAGTGAAGTTTACCATCATGCCCATAACGATCAGAAGGCTCTACAATATTTCCCGTAATTAAAACCACAGGATCCTTTGCCTGCCAATATCGAGGCGCAGCAGCCGTTTGCAAAACATATTGGCGACGCACAAACTGGTTCATGTCCCGTTGAATCGTGGTATCATCCAGTTTATAATCATACACATGAATATGTGCTAAGCGGCCTTTAAGAAACTCGGTGCCTTTGGAGCTACTCATAAGTGAAATAACACCTTCAAACGCTTGACTAAACTCCAAATACACATGCACCCAAGTTCCCTTTGGAATCGTGGTCCAATTAATCGCCTCCATTTTTTGTGCATTTAGGCAAAGTTTTGTCCACGCTCTGCCCGCGCCATGATCGGAAAGCCAAGCATCCGTTGCCGATCGAGCATCAATCAAACATCCCGTAGCAGTTTGTTCTGCAATATTTACCCAAAAAGAAATAGCTGTTATTTTTTGCAACATGGGTAATTTTAAAGCAGCATCCTTCCCATTAAAATTGGCTACCTGATGAAACTTGTCATCGTTCACTATCGGGACATTGCCAACTAATTGCCCAGGATTGTCTCGCCCTGACGCATCTATCACTTTTCCATCAATGGTTTTTGCGCCCAATTTCAAGCCAATTAGCAAGCCTCCTTCGCGATTAATTACCTTGAGTTCCTCTATTATTTGATTGATTGCTCTTGTTAACTGAGCAGCAAGGCAATTAGCATTTCCTTCTATTATGGATGCGTTTGAGATACGTTTACTGCTATCTTCTGTCCAGCTCAAGCTACCCGTATATTGCTGTTTTTGAGTGAGTGCAAGCAGCGTTTTTTGTTCTATAAAATATCGTACTTCCTCCACATCAGGATATGCTTCATGCTTGCCATCAGGAGGATAGGCGCATTTAAGGTATAAATTCCAGTCAGAGAATAATTGATTTTTCAAACTTTGAATTGCTCTCTGAGATGCATCATAGCGACTTTGCAAAAGATTAAGCTGATGGAGCTTATGACTAAGCGCTTCCGGTAAAGTAACTTCTTGTTGAGCTGCCACGTTATCCGCCTGCGTGGCAGAATGCACATCCGATTGTGCACGAATCGTCCAAAGTGTACCTCCATCTACTGCGTTAAAACCCTTTCCATGCCTTGCTTCTTCAAACTTAGGACCTATATCCAATCGACGATGTTCCAGCTTTTCTGCTAGCTGTATTGCTTCTAGCTGATCTTCAATCTGTTTAGGGTTGAAATCACCTTTTAGTTGTTGTGCGATATAAGCAGACAATGCTTCGGTACCTGTGTTTGCAATCGTAATATCGGTATCTTGACTTTGAGGGGCAGCCTGCTCGATTTGTGGTGGCAAAGTATCAGGAAAACTCAATCTTGAAAAACACAAAGTTTCTAAATCAAAAAAAGGCTCCATCAAACGATTCATCAGGGCGAGCGTCGCTTCGTCAGGTTGGTTTTTCCATTGAGACTTGGGGACAAGAAAAGCAGTCTTATCATCGATAACAGACATCCATTTATTAGTAACCCAGCTATCCCAAAGGCTTTTAGCAGTGGGATCGGTTTGTAAGAAAGTCTGTTTATCAATCTGCACTTCAATATCCCACAGAACTACTTTTTTCACGGCTTCTTGCCAGTCAAATACAGTAGTTGATGGTAACGTTTTCTTTAGCAGGTTTAAAAAATCTTGTTCGGGATTGCTATACCAGCCTGCAACTTCATAAGATACATTTGCCAGATTATCCAGATGGATTTCCTCATCATGAAAACCAAAAATGGAGTGGCAATTTGGATAAAAAGCAGCAAATGTGGGTTCACCGTAGCCCACAGCAGTTAGCATGTCTAAGTATTGTCCCGTTAATGATGCATTTTTCCAGGCAGCCCAGGGCATTTTTCTTCCTAAAAATCGGAATGGTGGGGCCTCAGGCGTTTCTTTAGGAAAAGGATAAGAAATACTTCCACTTAATTCGCCCTTACCTGCTGGATATAGATAGTCGCTTTCTACTATCCACGCCTTTTCTTTTTTGCCTGCCCGAAAGCGGGTGATGAGCCATCGGTTGGGGACAACCGGGAAATTACCACTTGAAGTACCTTCGATGGTTTTAGTCATTGCATCCGACAAAGCCCAGTGGAGATGGATCCCTGCTTTAAGGTATAAGTTTTCATTTTGAAATGGTTTGGCAAGAATTTCTTCACTCAAAAAGGGTACATCCGCATTAACATCCTGTCCGTTTCTAAAGTACGGTAAACGAGCAAAGTTAGCTTTAGCCTCAACCACTAATTGATCATGGGCTAAAAATAGAGCGTCCATATGAATGGGAACCAGGATAGGCTGTGGCATAGGTTTAGATATATTTGCTTGCCATACTTGTTAGATAAGCGCGTTTAATCACGCCAACAATATCTATCCCGGCAATTAGGTTGTACAACGAAATTTATTTAAATAAAATGGAATATCCAAATTATTCATTGAAAAGGATTTACTGAAACGAAAATTTGATTTATAAACATTTGCTTGGTGATGGTCAAAAAATATCGGCAGCTTGCCTCTTAGGTTACTAAATTACGAAATATTAGCCAGATTTTCAGGGTTTTAACTTGTCTTTTTCAGGGCTATTTTTTTGAAAAAGTGAGCGAAAATAGCGATCCTGAAAGGAGTTGGTAGCGGCTAAAAGTCTGTCCGCTTTTTTTATTTTTTACCAAAAACAACCATGTCAGCCACTACTGGCGCGAAAAGTCCCGACAGGAAAGCGATTTTTTACTACAATTACACCAGATAATCGAAACTAATCTTACCAATAAAATAGATGTTGCCACCATTTGTAAATCTATTGGCATGAGCCGTACACAACTCTACCGCAAAGTCAACGCCCTCACGGGACAATCCATTGGCGACTTGATTCGTACTGCTCGCTTACAAAAGGCGAAATACCTATTGCAAAGCACCAAATTAAATATCAGCGAAGTCAGCGCTGAAATTGGCATTGAAGACATCAGCTATTTCAGTCGTATCTTCCAGGAAGAATATAGCATGAAACCATTAGTACCACCTCCTGGAAACATGATTTTGTTGCCAACATGAACAGCTTGATTTAACGTATTTTTAGGTTCGCTCAAAAACAAATAGGTCCATTCATCCTGTTCCACATCATAAATATCAAGGCGATCAGAGAAATCATTATAAGGAATAGTTTGGGTGACGCCACCGGCAAAAAATATTTTACCCTCCGCAGCTATGGCGGTAGGGAATGGTCTTGCTTCCGAAAGAGTTTCTTCTGTCCATGTACCCGTAGTGATATCGTAAATGTTGATGGTAGCCAAAAAAGTCTCTCCTCGGTAACCACCGGCAAAGTAAACTTTGTTCTCCCAAGCCACTGCAGACATTTGTGCCTTGTTTTCTGGTAAAAAGATCTGCCTCCAAACATCTTCTGGCGCTGGCGTTTTTTGTGCATGCATATTTGCAAATGATAAAATAAACAGAAATGAGGGTAAAAGCATTCGTTTCATGATTCAGGCTTTA
>CAZGAU010000170.1:0-11003 GCA_964523725.1 uncultured Saprospiraceae bacterium | reverse complement strand
CCCGAAGAACCAGTATTAAACGTCGTCTTTCTTTCAATATTACATCGGCGGCACGTGTAGTTAAATCATTGGAAACTCCGGCAGCGATGCGCCCCAACAAGCCCATAGAACAAGGGCACACGATCATCGTCTCGTAGCGTGCCGAGCCTGAAGCAAATGGGGCCATAAAATCGTCTTTATCGTAGAAATCAAAAGGATATTGATCGAAATCGGCATTTCCTAACTCGAATTGCCAATTAAACTTCGCATTTTTGCTCATTACAATACCAACGGACTCTATCTGATCTTTCATTTGGAAGAGCCTGTCCAGCAACACTTTGGCATAGATGGAACCACTGGAGCCGCCTACCGCTATTACAATTTTTTTACCTTGTTTCATGGTTGAATGGTTTTCTTGTTCCATGTTTTTTTATTAAAAAAAATCACAATATTTCCCGAAAGTTAAAAATTAATTAAAGCTCATCCCTTTTTCATTTAGTAGCGTTCTTCTAGAGTAAATTGAAGCGGATTAGTTCAAAAAATTCTGAAAATGAAAAAATTCCTGATCGGCGGTGCGCTTGTTTGTGTAGCAATTATCGCCTATGCATTTATCGCGCCCAAAACTAACATTTCTGCACAGACAACTGTTGCAACCGACGAAATAAAATGGTATTCCTGGGAAGAAGCCATCCAACTGGCAGAAGAAAATCCAAAGAAAATCTTTGTGGATGTATATACCGACTGGTGCGGCTGGTGCAAAAAAATGGACCAAACCACCTTCAAAGATCCGGATGTAGTAAAATACATGAATGAGCATTTCTATGCGGTCAAATTTGACGCAGAACAGAAAAAAAACATCGAATACAAAGGATATACTTTAAAATTTATTGCCCAGGGCAGACGGGGCGTGCATGAGCTGGCGTACTCACTCCTTGATGGACGACTGGGATATCCTTCTTATGTATATCTCGATGAAAATCAGGATCGTATCACGATTTCGCCGGGTTATAAAACCGCTGATTCATTTATTAAAGAATTGAAATATATCGGTGATGGTCATTATAAAACCAAGAAATACGAAGAGTTTATAAACTCCAAAGCAAATTAAACCAAATAAAAAGCCGGATAACTGAAAATCAATCAATTATCCGGCTTTTGTCCTTCTTCTCTCTACCCTATTCCCTCTACCACAATTATTACAAAATCAGCATCGCATCGCCGTAGCTGAAGAAGCGATATTCTTCCTTGATGGCTGCTTCGTATGCTTCCATGATCAGATCATAACCACCAAACGCGCATACCATAATAAGCAGGCTCGACTTGGGCAGGTGGAAATTCGTAACCATGGCATCCGCAATATTAAAATCATAAGGCGGATAAATAAATTTGTTCGTCCAGCCTTCCGCCGGTTTCAGCATACCCTCTGCCGATACCGCCGATTCTACGGCCCGCATGGAAGTAGTACCTACCGAGCAGATTTTTCTTCGATTTTCTTTCGCTTTATTTACCACATTTACTGCCTCCGGGCCAACCCGGAAATATTCGGCATCCATTTTATGCTTGGAAAGATCCTCCACATCAATCGTGCGGAAAGTCCCTAAACCAATATGCAGCGTTATTTCAGCAAAGCCTAAGCCTTTGATTTCCAGGCGCTTCATCAATTCTTTACTAAAATGCAAACCCGCCGTAGGGGCAGCAACTGCGCCAATTTCCTTGGCATAAACAGTTTGATAGCGTTCGCGGTCGCTTTCTTTCGGAGGGCGCATGATATATTTCGGCAGCGGTGTATTCCCAAGCGTATTCAGATCTTTCTGGAATTCTTCCTCCGGGCCATCATACAAAAAGCGAATGGTACGGCCGCGCGAGGTCGTATTATCTACCACTTCTGCTACCAGAATATCATTATCATGATCATCGCTGAAATAAAGCTTGTTGCCTACCCGAATTTTACGTGCGGGATCCACCAATACATCCCACAGGCGGGCGTCGCGGTTGAGTTCGCGCAACAGAAATACTTCGATTTTGGCGCCGGTTTTTTCCTTTTTGCCGTAAAGGCGTGCCGGAAAAACCTTGGTATTATTAAAGACCATTGCATCGCCTTCGTCGAAGTAATTAATAATGTCTTTAAAAACTTTATGTTCAATTTTGCCGGAATCCCGGTAAATAACCATTAAACGAGACTCATCCCGATTTGGAGCGGGGTCTTGAGCGATTAGTTTTTTTGGCAGTTCAAATCCAAATTGTGAAAGTTTGGTTCTCATTCTCCTTCGTTTTCAAAAAATTGGTCGCAAAGATAACAATATTGCGCAGTGTATTAGTATAAATTTGCAGAGATTTTATCATGGAAATACCTGATAGCCAGAAAGGTTGAAGAAGTACCTGCTGTCATTACTTTTGTTTCTGTTGATCTTTTTACAACAATAGAAACGACAGGCGACTATAAGAAGCATTTTCTTTGCCTTCTTTGGAAAATCCTCCATCCACTCGCTAACTTCCACTTTACAATACGTACAAACCATGCAGTTTGTTCCAGATTCTGAAATATTTATCTTTTTGGCATTTGGCAGATAAAATTAGTACCTTCATCGAATGTATTGTGTGTTTTAGCTGTGGCTTGTTAGCTTCGGGTTTGGATTTTGTTTACCAACATCGTCTTTTATGAGAATTTTATTACGAGTGATCGTTGAAAGTGTTGCGCAGGCGCTCTCGCAGCTGAGAGGCAATAAATTGCGCAGTTTTTTATCCTTGCTCGGGGTATCTATCGGTATCTTTTGCATCATCGGCGTACATTCTGCAGTGGATTCGCTGGAAGATAATGTGCGTGGCAGTATCGAAAAACTGGGAGACGATGTAATTTATGTACAAAAGATCTCCTGGGCTGAAGACCCTGGCCAAAACTTTTTCAAATACATGCGCCGCCCCAATATTAGTTATGAGGATTTCAAGGTGGTAAATGAAAAAGTAAAATCGGCGGATCTGGTAGCTTATTCGGTGGGCATTGGCAACCGCACCGCCAAATATCTTTCCAATAGCTTTGACAATGCGCAGTATGTAGCCATTTCGACCGATTTTGGTGAAATGTTTCAATTTGAATTTTATAAGGGACGCTATTTCTCACCAGCCGAATTTCAGTTTGGATCAAATAAAACGGTAATAGGTTATAAAGTAGCTGAAACCTTATTCGGAAACATAGAGCCCATTGGTAAGGAAATCAAAATAGGAGGCAGAAAGCTGGAGGTAATCGGGGTACTGGAATTAGAAGGTGACAACCTCGTAAGCGTTTTCCCTTTTGATGAATGTGTAATTATTCCTTATCAGTTGGCGCGCAAGGTGGCTAATCTCAAGCCCAATCACCCTTTTGGCAATTCTTCCATCAGCATCAAAGCCTCAGAGGATGCGGAACTTTCAAGACTGCGCGATGAAGTTACCGGCGTTTTGCGTGCGCACCGCCGCCTGAAACCCAAGGAAGAGACAAATTTTTCCTTGAACGAATTATCCATTATTTCCGGATTTCTCAATAATTTCTTTGGCGTATTAAACATGCTGGGGCTCATCATTGGAGGGTTTGCGATTTTTGTTGGTATGTTCAGTGTAGCCAATATCATGTTTGTATCTGTAAAAGAAAGAACTAATATCATCGGTATTAAAAAAGCGCTTGGTGCAAAGCGCTATATTATTTTGTTAGAATTCCTGATTGAAGCTTCGATTTTATGTCTGATCGGTGGTTTGGCCGGACTGGTATTAGTCTATATTGCCACTACCATCCTAACACAAGCAATTGATTTCGAACTCTATATGTCTTTGGATAATGTCATTCTAGGCGTTGTGCTTTCCTTGGTTGTAGGGGTTGTTTCCGGAATGATCCCGGCAATGCAGGCATCCCGGATGGATCCGGTTGAAGCGATGCGCGCGAAGTAAATTGTTTGACAAGTTGATAGGGTCATGGGGGGGTGGAGCATTCGATGATTAATTTTGATTCTGGCTCTACCCAATCAGCTTATAACCCTATCAGCTCATCAACATTTCCCCCCATCTAAAAAATCTTAACTTTTCTTCTTTGCTCAAGCGCTTGCTTTAAAAAATTAATTTTCAGACATTTGCGTCTGAGAATCCTTTCCACAATCTTTTTTTATTAACATTTCAATAATATTTTCCAAAAATAGACATTCATATAGTACCTTATTTTAGAATCAAAAGTCTATTTTTGGACTTGCTTTTTTGAGCTTGAGAAAAACTACTGACAAATATTTATCCTTGTACGCAAAGGGAGGTGTTTTTGTTAAAATTAGAAAAAAACATATTTGACTAACAAAATTTGCTAACTTTGCGCATCTCAAAAACTTATCCCATGACGAGGTATCTACTACTCCCTGTCGTATTCATTGTTACGACAATTACATTGAGTGCACAGCAACTTTCCCTTTTCACGCAATATCGCGAAAACGCGAGTGTGATCAATCCTGCTGCTTTAGAAAGTGATTTCCTGGCCTTTGGGCAGAACCTTACATTCGGTGCTTCTTACCGCGCCCAATGGGTGGGGCTGAATAACGCTCCGACGACTCAAACTGTGCGTTTTTCCTATCTCAACAAAGAACTGACCGGCGTATCTTTTATGGCTGGCGGACACCTGATCAATGACGTAACCGGACCAACCGGCTTTACCGGTTTCTATGGTAAAATCGGCGGCATTGTGACTCAGGATCCCGAATACAGTGGCTTTGTGGTCGGACTGAGCGTAGGTGCTGTGCAGTATCGGGTAAAAGCGAATGAACTCTTTCTTCGGGAAGATAATGACGTTATTGGTACGCAGAACCAATCTCAGATGTATCCTGACGTAGGTGTCGGGGTTTATTTTTACCAGACCACCGGCAACTCCGACTACTTCTATACGGGCTTATCGGTGCCACAGGTAGCGGGACTGGATCTGACGTTCAAAAATGATAACGGCGAATTCTATACCACACGTGTGCGCCACTTCTATGGTTTGCTCGGATTCTATAAATTTTTCGACAACGATAGCTTCCTGGAGCCTTCTCTTTGGATTAAATACGCTCCCAATGTACCTGTTAACGTTGACTTGAACCTGCGTTACCAGCTACCCGGCAGCCTCTGGATTGGTACCGGCATCTCCTCCGCAAAAACCTTCCACCTGGATACAGGTGTGTTGCTGGGCGGAAATAGTTTCGATAACATTATCCGGATTGGCTACGGTTTCGACTATTCGTTTAGTTCTTTCGGACCAACCGCGGGTAGTACGCACGAGTTGAACATTTCTTTTGCATTCGATAGGTAAACTACTGTATCCGTGTGGTTAAATCCATTTTTCCGGAAATTATTTCGAGCCTTAGCGGTTCATTAATAAATACGGCCAGACACCTTTTATTGTCCCGTGAAAAGAACAAATAAAATGAAATTCAGTCGTCTCATGAAAAGACTACTTTCCCTGGTGATAATCGGATTGGCGATCAAATTCAGTGCGTGGGCACAGCCATCCTTGATTTTCTCACCATCTTCCCCTGACATCGGTGAACAGTTTTGCGTAGATATTACGGTGAAAGACTTTACCGACATTCTTTCGATGGAGTTTTCTCTGAAATGGGATGCCAATGCCATCGAATTTGAAGGCGTGCAAGGCTTTGGCTTGCCCAGCTTCAGTGGTACCAATTTCAACCTCAGCCAGGCTGCTGATGGAAAACTCAGTGTAGATTGGGAAATCGGAGCTTGTAACTCCGGCCAGTCAGGTATTACTCTACCCGATGGAAGTGTCATCTTCCGGCTATGTTTTCGAGCCGTAGGTGGATATGGATCAACTTCTTCGATATCCCTGACTAGTGACCCTTTGCCCATCAATGTTCAGCGCGTAAACGCCTGTCCCAACAACATCGGTATGCTGAGCCAAAATGGTCTGGTATCCATTGGGGTAAGGCCGCTTACCATTCAGGCCTCCAACGAAGCCGCCAATGAAGGTGACTTGGTTTGTGTGGACTTCAGCGTAAAAGGTTTCGATGACATGGTAGGTATGCAGTTCTCTGTAAACTGGGATCCTGCGATACTTCAATTCGAAGATGTGATCGTTTTGGAAAATCTCGTTAACCTTGCCCGAAGCAATTTCGGTACGCCAAATGATCCAAACGTTGGCGCTGGAAACCTTACTATTTCCTGGGTATCTCCAACTCCTGGCGGTCCGGGTATCAATCTGGCAGATAGCACCGTGATTTTCCAAATTTGCTATCGGGTCGTTGGCAAATGCGAAACCAAATCTGCAATTAGGATTGTTGACTCTCCGACTGCATTTGATTTTCGCAATACTGTTGTGGACACGTTTATGCTAACGGTAGTATCCCAACCCGGCGAAGTGAAAGTTGGCTCTTGCGCACCTACCGGTTTACAGCTTTTTGCAGATTGCGGACCTCCTGCGAATCCAAACGATGAAGTTTGTATAAAAATAAGCACTGCCGGTTTTACCAATATAAAAGAATTCAGTTGGAATCTGGAATGGAATGAAAACATCCTTGAATTTAAAGAAATACGAAATATAAACGGCTCATTATCAGGTTTCAATCAAAGTAGTTTCAATACTGCCAACATTTCCAATGGCGTTCTCGGGGTCAAATGGACGACCGTCCTTCCTTCGGGTCTTTCGCTTCCTGGAGGTTCGGGTCAGCTATTTGAAGTATGTTTTAAAGTCGTTGGAGTGACAGGGGGAAGTCCAGTTCGTTTTGGTGGTTCTCCGCCCAGAGTAATCAATAACACCAATGCAAATATCGGGATCAACCCTTCTAACTGTGCAATCGAAGTAATCAAGCCTGCCGGCGTGGTGATGACACTGGCCGATGCAGAAACACCACTAGGTGATACTACCTGTGTTGCTGTAACGGTTTCAAATTTCAAAGATATTATCGGTTATCAGTTTTCTATGGCTTGGGAGCCAAATCATATGGCTTTTGTAGGTATAAACAATATTAACCTATCCGGCGCATCAATGGGTAATTTCGGTTTGTTTGGCGTCGATAATGGTTCTCTTACTTTTGACTGGCAATCGGCTTCACCGGTTTCAGTTCCTGATAACACCGTGATTTTCGAAGCTTGCTTTGAAATGACCGGTCAGCCGCAAGATTGTCAGGACCTCGTAGTTTTGGATGCTCCATTGGAAGCAGAAGCCATTTCTTCTACCTCCAACGGTAACAACATTGGGGTGGTCAGCCAGCCTGCAGAACTGTGTATCCTCTACCCGGAAGGTTATTTCCTGGATATTGGGGAGGTAAGTGGAGAAACCGGCACGGTTACCTGCGTTCCGGTATCGGTGACCAGTTTCGACAATATCTTATCTACTGAATTCTCAATTAGTTGGGAACCTTCAGCCCTGCAATTTGATGGTGTTCAAATCCCTGGAACTTTAGTTGGTTTAAGCGAAGCAAGTTTTGATAATGTTTCAGCCGGTGTAGGTATCATTACCATAAACTGGACCAGTAACAATCCTGTTACTGTGCCCGATAGCACCGTCATTTTCGACCTGTGTTTCAATCTGGTAGGTCAACCGGATTCCTGCTACGAACTGCGGGTGGGCGAACCCGACCCATTGGTGACAACTGCCAACGGCGAGGGAAGCGTCCTTTCCGAAATGGGTGAAATTTGTATCAAGGATCGCCTGATGGTAATCGACACCGTGATTACACCGGTAAGCTGTCCGGGTACGGATGATGGCTCTATTCTGATTTCTGTTTCCGGTGGCAGACAGCCCGTGGGTATCACCTGGGAAACAACGCCGCCTCGATTTGGCCCTGAAGCAAATAACTTGCCTCCCGGCCCGGTTGTAGTAACTATCTTCGACAACTCAAACCCTGCGCTCATTTTGCGCGATACTTTTGAAATACCACTAAACAGTAATCTACCTGTGGCAAATGCTGGTGAAGACAGACCTTTCGTTTGTAGCCCACCAATACTGCCGCTCCAGGGACAGGGATCTACGGGTCCGAATTTCACATACCGCTGGACGACTCAGGACGGCCGCCTCACGCCGGATGTAACAAATCTTAATGCGGGTGCTCTGGAGCCCGGAACTTACGTTCTCGCGGTAACCAATGCCGAAACCGGTTGCGTAGCAAGAGATACAGTAGTGATTATTGCGCAAGACTTCCCGCGCGCGGATGCCGGCTTTAGCAAAACGCTGGCTTGCGACACGGAAAGTGTGACCTTGGGCGGTTCTGAAACCAGCACGGGTGCAAATATTTCCTATCTGTGGACTCCACGTAACGGTGGCGCCATTCCACAAGGACAAGAGACTCTTGCAACTCCAACGGTTACTATGGCCGGTACTTATATACTGGCCGTTACCAACAATGAATCCAGCTGCGTATCACGGGATACCATAGTAATTAGCGATGATAAAGATTTCCCGAATGCGAATGCGGGCACAGATCTGAAACTGGGTTGCGACCCGGGTAGTAGTGTATTGCTCACAGATGCTTCTGTAAATGATACTTCAACTTCGGTGGCGCTAGAATGGCTGAAATTAAACGGCGAAGTCATTGGAAATACAGACAGTCTAACTATCAGTGAACTAGGAACTTATTTGCTGAAAATCACCGACCTTGGCAACGGTTGTGCAGCTATTGATACGGTAAAAGTCATTCCAAGCGATGAAGCGCCACAAATCAGTCTTAATACCACTCCGGAGATCACTTGCTTAACCGACACTTTAACGTTGACTGCAACAGTTGGTAACTCAACTAATTACACCTTCGAATGGACAGTAGAAGACGGCGGCGCCTTTGTATCTGGCACTGAAACGACCCTCGCACCAAAAGTAGCGACGGCGGGTACTTACAAACTTACGGTGAGAGATACTTCCACCAGTTGTACGGTTTTTGAAACAGCATTCGTCACTGAAAATAAAGAATTTCCGACAGCTGTAGCCGGTGAAACTGACAATTTCACCTGCCAAGATACTTCGATCCTACTCAATGGGGCAGGATCTTCTGTTGGAGAAGACTTCTCTTACAAGTGGATGTTGAACGGGGAAGTTGTGGCTACAGATACGCTGCAACCTGCCGTTACTGCTCCAGGTACCTATTATCTGGAGGTAACCAACACCCGGAATGGTTGTGTGTCGCTCGATTCAGTAATTATCACTCCTAATGTAGATGCCCCCCAAGTGGCATTGCCTATTGAAGTCGTGAAACTGGATTGCCAGAACCCTACCAAAACAATTCAGGCGACTATTGCTAATCCAGATCCAAATTTCACTTTAGCTTGGACGACAACGGACGGAAATATCGTAAGCGGTCAGAATACGACTACCATCGAAGTAGATAAAGAAGGTACTTACCAACTGGTGGTCACCAATCCTGCTAACGGCTGTGCTTTCTCAGGCGATGCGGTAGTAGAAAATGACGCTGTACTGCCTACAGTAAGAGCAGGCGAAAATGATACCCTGACTTGTAATGTGGATGTAGTTACCTTAAATGGTATGGGCTCTTCGACCGGCGCAGACTTTACTTATCAGTGGAATGCGCTGAATGGCGGCGCCGCGCCTTCACCAAGCAATGCACTGCAAACTAGTGTGAATACGCCTGGTGATTACGAATTGGTCGTTACCAACGTGACGACGGGTTGTATTAATAGAGATACAGTTTCCATCAAAGAGAATCTGGAGGTACCAACGATCAGCTTTGCCACACCTAATCAGCTTTCCTGTACGGTGAGTTCGGTAACGCTGGATGCTTCTGCTTCAAGTACAGGAACTACGCCGCAATGGAATGGACTGGATGGCTCTCAGCCTGCATTGACCGGAAATCCATTGATTGTTGAAGCAACTCAGGGCGGTAAATATGAATTGATTTTGACTTACGATGCTACCGGTTGCGAGGCGCGTGATACTATTGAGGTAATCACCGACCCCAATCGCCCGGAAGCCTCTATCGCACAGGCAGATACGCTGACTTGCGCGGCTCCGAGTACGATGCTGGATGGTTCAGCTTCTTCCGTAACCGGCAATTTCAGAACCGAATGGACACCGGTATCAGGTGGTGGAAATGTACAGGTAAGTGCTTCCAATCCGCTGCAAGCAACTGCGACGGGAGCAGGTACTTATCAATTGAAGATCATCAGAACCAGCGATGGTTGCGAATCAACCGCGACAGTAGTAGTTGCTGAAGATACCAACTTCCCAATGGCGAGCGCCGCAGCGGCTCAAAGCAGCATCGGTTGTGGTGAGTCCACTACCCTCGATGGTTCCGGTTCTTCCAATGGTAGTAATATTACTTATAAGTGGTCGGTTTTGAGTGGCACGGCTACCATTGCAAATCCAAACCAGCAAAATATCACGATTGATAAAGCTGGCAACTTCCAGTTGGTTGTGACCAACACGCAAAATGGTTGTGCCGATACTGCTACAGTTGCAGTTACTTTCGATATCCAGTTTGCATTGGCAAATGCCGGCGCCGACCAAGGCGTATGTAGTCCAACTGCGACGCTAACCGCAAACCAGCCTGCAGGTACCACCGGTAGATGGACGACGACTTCGGGTGCGAGCTTGAGCGCGACGAACCAAGCTTCAGTAAATGCAAGCAACCTGCAAACTGGCGATAACCGCTTTGTCTGGACACTTTCTGCTACTGGCTGCGAGAATTACAGCGCCGATACCGTTATTGTAAAACTCGAAACTGCACCTGTGGCTGTAGATGATGCCTTGACGCTGAAAGTTGGCGAAACACAAGGAAGTGTTCTGGTAACCGGCAACGATCAAACCAGCAATGTCTCGCAGTTCGTGGTTAGCATTTCCCAGAATCCATTGCTCGGTGCTGCTTCCGTCATCACTGGTGGCAGAGTTGCTTACAATGTGAAACCTGGCGTTTTCGGTCAGGATGAGTTTGCTTACACCATTTGCAGTGTGAACTGCCCAACGCTGTGCGACTCCGCATTCGTCCAGGTATTTATTGAAGAAGACCCGAATTTCGTATTCAAGCGAGTGAATGCCATCACGCCAAACGGTGACGGCTTGAACGAACAACTGGTGTTTGACG
>CAZGAU010000169.1:0-11025 GCA_964523725.1 uncultured Saprospiraceae bacterium | reverse complement strand
AAGACCCGCAGGAAAGATTAAAAGTAGGTATGCAAAAAGCGGTGAGCGCCGTCAACAAATTCGCAGGCAAAAAAGTCGGAGAAGTTATTTTAAACCCAATTCTCGCCGGAATCAAGGTCAGATACGGATTTACTTCGCTTGTGCTGGTCAAAGACGGCAATTTCTGGGCGGTCAGTGGGTCCATTAATCCTTCTTCAAAACAAAAAACCAAAGCAGAAGTAGGCGATGGTGAAGAAAAAACCGCCGAAGAAGCTCATAATGAAGTAATGGGAAAAATGAGCGCTTCCAAGAAAACCCTACTAAAAGGTCATGGCAGTTGGGTGCCTGGTTATGTGGGACATAAGTTCCCTCCTGAAATTAGAAACCCTTTGGATGATATAGGCTATGCGTCGGGCGACCATAGTAACCCAAGTATCAAAGAGCCGGGGACTCAACCGCTTCCTGCAACCAAATGGGGTAAGCTCGGCAAAGGCAATTGGATACCGGATCATCAACCCCCAAATATTTTGGTTTCTGGAGGTGCAAGCCTCACTTTCCGGTTTTATCCACATTCAATAACTTCTTCAAGGAAACAAGGACCAGCCGTCAAGGCATATAAAATGTGGATGAAGCAAGCTAGAAACCGGGGTGACAGCGATTGGGCGGAAGGTGTAAAAAGTGAATGGTTCTGGTAAAATAATTCAACATTATTAATAGAATATCATGAAAATTATCCTTGATGAGCTTTTTAATATAATAAAAAAACAAACCGGGCTGGCAACATTGCCTTTGAACCCGGGAGCTTCCGGGCAGGCGATCGCGGATTTAGAATCGACAGTACAGATGAAATTGCCTGAAGATTATAAAGATTGTCTGAAATATTTTAACGGGCAGACCGATTATTACACGTTGCTTTTTCCGCCGGGACAACTGGTCTTTTTGCCAACTGAGCAAATTTCAGAGGAGTATCAAATGATGCTCGAAAATATTGATCTGGCTTTTTATGATGAGTTTGAAGATCAAGACCGGATCAGAAGCATTAGTTATCATGAAAAAAGAATTCCCATTGCATATTATGAATCCGGATTTCAATATATCTTCCTGGACTTTGTTCCGGGTCCCAGAGGTACACCTGGACAATTAATTTTTAATATAAATGAGGCTGAATTTGTGGTCATTGCATCGTCAGTGCAGGAGCTTTTTTCATTTTATTTAGAAAGTCTGAAAAGCGAAGTTTTCATCATAAAAAAACAACCACCGGAAATGGGCGAAGGATACTGGTTTGTAGATGCAGATGAAAATCAAGTAGAAATTGAACAATTTCTGGAAGTTAAAGAATAAAAAAATAATAATTATAATAAGCAATGAATAACTTAGATAATCTTGATGCCGTTTTATCATTTCTGAAGCAAGTCATTCACGCCCGGCTGGAATTGCATGTGCATAATAAAGAGGCAGCTGAAATAAATTCTATTGCTTTTTATGATGACGATAGTAGCTTTGCAAATTTTATTAATACACTAAAGCCTGGTTTTGAAGAATATGTCACGATGTTACTGGCACTCGCCCCCCATTTACATCCCGGTTTTTATGATGAAATTATAACCGAATATTTGCCGAAAGGTGCGGAATTACCTGAGTTTGGCGGGCGGCGCGGCTCGAATCATCGAGGTATTCTGCCCACCGGTGAAACGGCGCAGTTTGTCATCGCCGGCAACGATCTGGAAAAACGCATCCAGGTGCAAGAATTATTCAACAGCGAACACTGGTTTTATCGCAAGGACATCCTGCATTTGGAACCTGTGCCTGACGGGGAACCTTTTATGAGCGGAAGACTGGTTTTGGATGAAGAAATCCTGGAATTACTGACCACCGGCAAGGTTACCCGCCCGCGCCTGAGTGCGAGTTTTCCGGCAGAGTACATTATAACAGAACTGGAATGGAATGACCTGGTCCTCCCGGAACAAACCTGGCAGCAAATCAAGGAAATCGAAAACTGGCTGCATTTTAATGCAAAACTTCTGCATGACTGGGGTATGCATCGCAAGATCAAACCCGGCTACAGGGCTTTGTTTCATGGGGCTCCCGGCACGGGCAAAACCCTTACGGCTTCGCTCCTCGGCAAATACACTGGTCGGGATGTGTTCCGGATTGACCTGTCGAAAGTGGTGTCCAAATACATTGGCGAAACCGAGAAAAACCTGGATAAAATTTTTCATAAAGCGGAAAATAAAAACTGGATTCTCTTTTTTGATGAAGCGGATGCCTTATTTAGCAAGCGTACCAGCGTGCGCGACGCCCATGATCGCTATGCCAATCAGGAGGTGAGTTATTTACTTCAACGTATCGAAAATTATCCGGGATTGATTATCCTGGCATCCAATTTCAAAAGCAATATCGACGAGGCTTTCATGCGGCGTTTCCAGTCGATTGTTTATTTCCCGATTCCCAAAGCCCCGGAACGGCTCAAGCTCTGGCAACAATCTTTTCCCACACAGGTTTCGCTGGCATCGGAGATCGACCTGCCGAAAATTGCACAACAGTTTGAGTTGACCGGTTCCAATATTATCAATATTACACAGTTTTGCTGTCTTGATCTGCTATCTAAAGAAAAAACCGAACTCTCACTTCAAGAATTGATGAGCGGCATTCGCCGTGAATACGCAAAGGAAGAGAAAGTTTTGTAATAAATTGATGCATTTTTTCCGATCCAATTGTACTTGCAATCGGCTAATTTTAGTACCTTTTGCGGAACAAACAACACCTAAAGCAATATCATGGAAACGCTGGAAATTGTCATTGGGCTTATTTTTATTTACCTGCTCCTGAGTTTGTTAGCGACCACCGCTCAGGAATTATACGCTTCCCTCACTTCATTACGCGGCAAAGTATTGCTCAAAGCCATCGCCAAACTCCTGGAAGTGGACACGGTGGAAGGCGTGGACAAAATTGCCAAAAGCAAACAGGTAGAGGCTTTTAAAGAAAAAATCAAGAACAGCAAGGTTTACCGGAAATACAGTGGTAAATTCCTGTGGATCGATCAGTTACCATCTTATCTTTCCGCCGAGCAGGTCACCGCGGTCATCCAGGAATTATTGGGGGAAGACACCAAAGTACCGGATTCCTATCAAACCCGGAGTCTGGATGGTGGACAAACGTCTTTGGAGTCGCCGCTAATGTTGTCTCACATTAGACAAGATGACCTGCGTAAGCACTTGAATACCATACACAAAAGCGACGCAAGCCGCCCCATGACGCTGACGCGCTCCTCCACAGGCGAAACCGTCGCACCGGAAGTAATTGGCGATGAAAATATGATTGAAAAGGCTAAAGCTTCTTTCAAAAAACACTATGATGAAATCATGAACCGGGCAACTGGCTGGTATAAAAAATCGGTGCAGTGGAGCCTGATTGTAATTGGCTTGATCATTGCGCTGGCTTTTGATGCAGATACCTTTAAAATTTATACCAATCTCACCAGTAACCCTGATGACCGGCAGAAACTGATTGAATTGGCCACCAATTTTTCCAATGAAAATAAGATCGAAATTTATACTACCAATCGTGATACAACTGCCGCTAACAGTAATGGACAAGCTGATCCGAATGCATTGCAACGCACTTCTGATCTACGAAGTTTAATGGATTCGCTCCTGGTCAACGAAATTCAGAATGTGCCGTCGCCACTGGGCTTGGGCTGGCAAAAATCGCTCTCGCAGCAAGTGGAGGATGCGCAGGCCAAGGGCCGGGAAACCTGGAAATTTTATATCTTCAAATTATTTGGCTGGATCGTCACCGCGCTGGCGGTATCACTGGGTGCCCCGTTCTGGTTTGACATGCTGCAGAAAGTCATCAGCATTCGCAACTCCGGCATACGCCCACAAGACGCAGAGAAGCAACAAGCACCGGCTAAAAGCTAGCAAAACTTTTTAGCGTTTGCCACAATTTTTGAGGCTGGATTTCCTTTTTACAAGGAAAAAATTTGATGAGAATGTCTGCAACTTCATTCTTGCTGTATCTTGGCATTAGCTTTCTGGCTTGTACTCCTGCGGAGGATTTTTCCAATGATAGTCAATTCCAGGAAGAATTTGTGCGCATTGTAAACAGCTATCGCACAGCAGGTTGTAAATGCGGTTCCACCAATATGCCGCCCGTAGCGCCGCTCAAGTGGAATGAGAAATTGGCCAAAGCCGCTGAACGTCACGCCCGGGATATGGCTGCCAATTATCATTTTGACCATACCGGTACCGACGGCAGTTCGTCGGCCCAACGAATCGAACAAGCCGGCTATAAATGGCGTGCCGTCGGCGAAAATATTGCTTATGGCTATGCCGATATGGAAGCAGTAATTGCAGGCTGGATCAAGAGTAAAGGGCATTGCAAAAATATCATGAGCCCGAATTATACCGAAATGGGCGCCGCGCAGAGCGGGACGTATTGGGCCCAGACGTTTGGAAAACCGGAGTAAGGGAAGTGAGCAGTGAAGGGTGAGCAGTGATCGGGAGAAGCGCGAAGTTTTTTTTTGTCACAAAACTTTAAAAATCAAATACTTACAACTCTTTTAATCGAAACTGGAACGCTTTGAATTATAACATTCCTAAAAATATTTTATTACTGAAAATTCCCTTATTTAGTAAACGCCGGTATTGACAGCTGCAAAGTAAATAATTGACAACCTTTTACTTTTCCGGTTTTTGTGTAAATTTAACAAAATTTTTCGGGCTGATCTCCGCATCAACCCCAATCAACACCTGAAAAACGGACCCAACATGAATATTTTTCAAGCGATCATCAATTTTTTTAAAAGCCTATTCTCAAGCAATAACCAACCAACTATGTCACCTAAACCTCAAACTACTTCGGGCGCTGCCGCTGCGAAAAGCTCGAAGCGCACTATGTATGCGCTCATGGTTGCCATTGACCGTTACATGCCGCCGGTGCCGGCGCTGCGGGGCTGCGTAAATGACCGCAATGCCTTCAAAGAATATCTTGAACGTCAGTTTGCCAACTCCAAAGAAATCGATCTGAAAATCGTGACCCTAACCGACCAGGAAGCCACGAAACAAGGCGTCGTCAAGGGTTTCAGCCATTTTGAAAAGGCTAAAGACGGCGATATCTGTCTTTTTTTCTACTGCGGGCACGGCTCGCAATCGCCTGCCCCCAAAGAATTCTGGCACCTTGATCCTGACGGCATGAACGAATCTATGGTTTGTTACGACAGCAGAAATGGCGCTATGGACCTGATGGACAAGGAGTTATCCTATCTGATCTGGGAAGCGACCCAGAAGAAGGATGTTCATTTTATCAGCATTTTTGATTGCTGTCATTCGGGTACCATCACCAGAAATGCTACTTTGACGCCGCGTCAGGCGCCAGCTTCCCATTTCCCGACTCGTTTCACGGATTATGTCGGACATGAGAGTTATAAAGTCAACGTAGTGGAAGGTTTGAATCAAGCCAGTCCGCCGCGGGGTCGTTATATCCAGCTTGCCGCCTGTAAAGAACAGGAAACCGCCAAAGAAACCCAGATCAACGGCCAACCCAGAGGTATATTTACTTTCAACCTGGTACAAGTGCTGGAGCAAAGCGGTGGCGATCTGACTTACAATGAGTTACAACAAATTCTTCAGCTGCGTGTGGGCAACTCCGTGCGCGACCAGCTGCCGCAATTGGTATCCACTGAACCCAAAGACAAAGACCAGCGCTTCCTGGGAGGGGCCATGCCTCCAAAGGAGCCGGGTTATCTGATCCAATTCGATAAAGGTAAATGGATGATGAACGCCGGTTCGGTGCAGGGCATTCCGGCGCAGGGCGGTGAAATTGAGCTGGAAGACGGTAAAAAAGTGAAGATTACCGCTGTTTTTGCCAATAAATCCGAAGTGGACGGTATGGGCAGTCGCGATACGACCAAGACCTACAAGGCTTTCGCCAAAGGGCTTCCGTTCAAGAAAATGAAAGTTGCCTACGCACCTGACACTAATAACGATGGCAAGCGCATATTGCGTAAAACTTTCGAGCGCTATCCCTCTCCGTTTTTTGAAATTATTGACAGCCATGCAGAAGCACAGTATTGGATTCGCTGCCTGGACAATACATTCCGGCTCACAGTTCCTGATGACGAACGTCCGGTTTTTAAGCGAGTGGAAAAATACAGTGAGCAAAGCGCAATCGTTTTTATCAGTCACACCGAAAAGGTGGCCAACTGGCGCAATTTGCTGGAATTGTCAAATCCAAAAACCAGTATCAAGGATAGTGAAATCGATATCCAGCTATTCAGAACTACCGATCCCGGCAATCTGGATGACAGCGCGCCGGCTGAAAAAGTGGATTGGCGCAAGAGCAATGTTTACAGATATGAACTGGCGAATGGAACCTGGCAGCAGCCCGCTTTCCGCATGAAAGTTCGCAATACCGGCAATCGCACTTTATACTTTAGCACCCTGAATTTGCTGGATAATTTCGAGATCAGCAACCGTTTTATGCCACTGCAGGAATTGGCGCCCGGCAAGGAAGCCTGGCTGCTGGATGTATTCCAAGGTGAAACATACCAGACGATCCCGCTTTCGATTGATGATTCCTACCATACCTGGGGGATCACCGAAGCAAAAGAATATTTCAAGGTCATTATCAGCACGGATCCTTTTTTAAAGACCGAAAATTATAACCAGGAAGGACTGGAATTAGACATTAAACCCGAGGAAATCACCAGTAAACGCGCCGGTAGAACTCAAAGTGCTTCGCCCGAAGAACCAGATTGGACGACCAAGGAAATTGAAATGGTCGTAGTACGTCCGATGGAAGCCAAGAATGTCGCCGACGGACAAACGGTGGATCTGCGCGAAGACCTGAAGGTAAAGGCGCCGCGCGGCATGACCGCGTCGATCGCTCTCACCACGCTGAACGAAGCGGAGCGTGGCATCATGAAAACGGACTCACCGGAATTAACATTTGTCGCTCCTGCGCTGCGAGGCGGTGTGAATCCTTCCCAGCCGTTTGAATTCACGTCCGGTAATCACAATTCGCCGGGATTGAGCGTGATGGAGCTCTTCGATGTACAAGGCCGGGATGCGCTGAATGCGCAGAACCCGCTGGCGATCAATATCGAGCGCAGCCTGGCGGAAGACGAAATGGTGATCCCGATGGGCTACGACGAAAAAACAGGTATGTATTATCCACTTGGGTTTTCCACCCAAACTGGCGAGATCATGATCGAGAGCCTGCCCGATGAATCGTCGGTAGGCACGCGGAGTTTGTTTGGTTCGGTGAAAATTTTCTTCCAGAAAGTGGTGCTGAGCAAGCTTGGCTTTGTGTATGATCATCCTCAATTGGCGATTGCCCGTTTTGCTGCTGAAGGTGAGGAATTTACATATGACACCGATTTAAAACGCATTAAAAAAGAAGTAGCCGATAGTAATAATATTGTAATATTCATTCACGGCATTATTGGTGATACCACGGTGATGCCCAAGATGCTGCGCCGCATCGGTGAGTACAATGGCTCGCCTTTCGAAAGCCCCTACGATATGGTGCTGACGTTTGATTATGAAAATCTGAATACCGAAATTCCACAAACGGCCAAAGACCTCAAGCAAAGGCTGGAACAGGTGGGGCTGGGCGCCAACCACGGTAAAAAGCTCACCATCATTGCCCACTCGATGGGCGGACTGGTATCGCGCTGGTTTATTGAAAAAGAAGGTGGTAATCAGATCGTTACACGCCTGATCCAGGTAGGCACACCCAACAGCGGCTCCCCCTGGTCGGATGTGTATCAGCTTTCTACCGCGCTGCTGACGACGGCGGTCAACGGGGCATCCTTTATGCAGCCTTATCTGTTCGCACTCAACCTTTTAGGTCGGTTTGCCGGGCAATTATTCACCACTCTGAAGCAGATGGATCCCGATGATTCGAAATTCCTGAAATTGTTGAACGACGGCACCGATCCGGGCATTTCTTACACCATCGTTGCAGGTAATACGCAACTGATTCCGGCAGTTGTAATGGAAGCACAGAAAACAATTTTGAAAAAAGTGCTGGAGCGCTTCCGACAAAACGGTGGCCCTTACAAAATCCTGGATTCATTCCTCTTCAAGGACCCCAACGACATAGCCGTCACGGTGGACAGCATTTATGGCATCCCCGGCTCGGAGAACTGGAAAAACAAGCCCAAGCAACTCGAGGTTGGCTGCGACCACCTCAGCTATTTCGGGCATCCGGATGGTTTGCAAACGCTGGCGAAAGTGGTGCTGGAGGAGTAATACCTACAGCTATATAATCGAAAATAAAATGACGGCGCTGAAGTAAATTCGGCGTCGTTTTTCATTCTTAAGCCACAGATAGTGCCCATTCTTTGTAGAAGCTATGCATCTTTTGTATTTTGCTTGCAAATTGGAAAAATGATGAAATACATTGCCCGAATTCTAAACTTGCTTTTCTTGTTCGCGTACTTCGTTTCATATAGCCAAACGTCTGCGCCTACGGTTGACTATTACCCGCCCTCGCAGGTGCCCGACCGGATTATCCTGACCTACAAATCCGACCCCGCCACTTCGATTGCCATTACCTGGCGCACCTCGGTAAGCGTGCCATACGGCTATGCCCAGATCAAGGTAGCCGACGCAACGCCCGATTTTGACAAGGCCGGAACCATGGCTGCGAAGACCGAACTGCTGGTCTCAGATTTGAATGCAGCGCATTATCATTCGGTGCATTTCACTGGTTTAAAGCCAAATACACTTTATGCTTATCGTGTAGGTGATAAAAATTTATGGAGTGAATGGTCGCATTTTCGGACGGCAGCGGCTGAAGATGAGCCGTTTTCATTTATTTACTTTGGCGATGCGCAAAATGATCTGAAGTCCAAGTGGTCCCGCACGATCCGGCAGGCTTACAGCCACATGCCGCAAGCGGATTTTATGATGCACGCCGGCGATTTGATAAATATTCCGCATAAAGATCATGAATGGGGTGAATGGTTTTACGCCGGCGGCTGGATTTATCAAACCATGCCCAGTATCATGACGCCGGGTAATCATGAATATCATGCAGCCAGCCCTACGGAACGAGTGCTTTCGCGGCACTGGAAACCGACCTTCACCTTACCGGAAAACGGACCCGAAGGCTTGGAAGAAACCACTTATTATTTTGATTATCAAGGTACTCGATTCATTTCTATCAATACACCTGCCTTTTTATACAATAAACAGGACAGCGCCAAACAGGTCGTCTGGCTGGAAAAAATTCTCGCTGAAAACGATCAGAAATGGACCATTGTGACCATGCATTTTCCGATTTATTCACCTGCTTTTGAGCGGGATAATCCGGGATTGCGCAGTGCGCTCAAGCCTTTATTTGACAAGTACAATGTCGATCTCGTCTTGCAGGGGCACGATCACACTTATGCGCGAGGTGGCAACAACCTGCCCATCGGCGCCAGGGTGCTTGATTCTACAGGGCCGGTGTATGTGGTTTCGGTGAGCGGCCCCAAGATGTACATTTCAGGATTGACCGACTGGATTGATCGCGCCGCAATGGAAACGCAACTGTATCAACTGGTGCATGTGAGCCCGGATTCCATTACATATGAAGCTTTTACGACCATCGGCGAATTGTATGATAAGTTTCAAATTGTAAAGAAACCCGAAGGTGGCAAGCGTTTTATGGACCTGACGCCCGAGGATGTGCCAGAATTAATTTCTGACATTCAAGCCAGACAAATGTCGGACGAAGCCTGGAAAAAGTGGGAAGCTCAGTTTAAAGCTTACAAAGAGCGGAAAGGAATCATCACCCCGGATTCTGAAGATTCCAAAGAAAAAGATAAAAATAAGGAACGAAAGAATTGATGTAAAATAGAAATTATGATATTTTTATTTACATTGAATCAAATAGCAATATCATGAAATACAGAATGCTCGGACACACGGGCTTTGAAATCTCTGAAATTAGTCTGGGAACCTGGCAAGTGGGAGGAAAATGGGGCGAGCCTTTCGATCATCATAATGCGGATAAAATATTACATACGGCAATAGATCAGGGCGTCAATTTTATAGATACCGCCGATGTATATGGCGACGGGGAAAGCGAAAAAGCCGTAGGACGCTTGATCCGCGGGCGTTCTGAGCGTATTTATGCGGCAACTAAATGTGGCCGGCGCTTGAGTCCGCATGTAAATGAAGCTTACACGCCTCAGTCAATGCGGGGCTTTGTGGAAGACAGTCTGCGTAATATGGGCCTGGAGACCCTTGATTTAATACAATTGCATTGCCCACCGACCGAAGTGTATTATCGCCCGGAAATCTTTGCGGAATTTGAAAAAATGATCGCCGAAGGAAAAATCCGGAAGCTAGGCGTCAGCGTGGAAAAGGTGGAAGAAGCCCTGAAAGCCATTGAATACCCACATGTGGACACGGTGCAGATCATTTTTAATATATTCCGGCAGCGCCCAAGTGAGTTGTTTTTTGAGCAAGCGAAGAAGAAAAACATCGGTGTGATCGTCAGAGTGCCTTTGGCCAGTGGCTTGCTCACAGGTAAATTTGATAAGGAAACAACTTTTGGCAAAGACGATCATCGTCATTTTAATCGCGAAGGCGCCTCATTTGACAAAGGAGAAACCTTCTCCGGCGTGAATTATGATACCGGCGTGGAAACCGTGCGCAAACTGGAAGAAGCATTTCCCGATGTATCGCTCGCGCAGTTGGCGCTTCGGTGGGTTCTGATGTTTGAGGCTGTAAGCTGTGTGATTCCCGGTGCTTCCCGACCGGAGCAGGTACTGTCGAATGTGCAGGCCAGTGGATTGCCGCCGCTTTCGGGGGAAGACATGCAAAAAATTAAGGACATTTATAATCAGCATATCAGATCACAGGTGCACCATCTTTGGTAAAGCGAAAACGGAAAACCACATTGACTTTTGGTAAACATAAGTCATCCCGAATTTTGTTGTACTCGTCCCATCGGGACGAAAGATGGGTAGCAATGATCATTTGCCTCAATTTGCATGCCGTAGGTACGCATTATAAGGCATACCTAACGGCATGCAAATCGGCATCATAT
>CAZGAU010000168.1:0-11052 GCA_964523725.1 uncultured Saprospiraceae bacterium | reverse complement strand
TTTGTTATCTGTTATTTGTTATTTGGGCATTCACCTTCCCCAATAACAAATAACAAATAACATGATTTTCATGAATAAAGAACGATACATAGCATTCTGCGAACAGCACCCGGCTCGGATACCCATCTTCGCGCAAGCCTGGTACCTGGATGCCGTGTGTTTTGATGGAACCTGGGATGTAGCGATCGTGGAAGAAAATGGGGAAATTCAAGCTGTGCTGCCTTATTTCATGAAGCAGAAGCTTGGTTTTTATTACATCACTATGCCTTTATTTACCAAGCATCTAGGTCCGTTTTTTGCAAAGGATTATAATTTGACCGAGCAACATCATATTTTAGAGCGCTTGATTAAGCAATTGCCCAAAGTTCACGCTTTTTATCAAAATTTTCATCCGGATATTACAAACTGGCTGCCGTTTTACTGGGCTGGCTATCAGCAAACAACGCGATACACGTATCAAATTCGTCTGGATGATGTAAATAAAGTTTTTGAAAATATCAATCGCAATATGCGGCGCAATATCAAAAAAGCGCAGTCGCAATTAATTATTACGCATGATGGCTCACCGGAAACATTTTATGATATTAACCGCCTGAGCTTTGAACGTCAGGGGCTTAACATGCCTTACACCCTGGAGCAGTTTTTAAAACATGATGCCGCACTCGCGAAACATAATGCGCGTCAAATCTTTTTTGCAAAAGATGAATCCGGTCGTACGCACTCCGCGGCTTATCTTATCTGGGATGCCAAAAGCAGTTATTACCACCTCTCGGGCGATGATCCTGAGTTACGCAATTCCGGCGCCGGCATTCTGCTGGTGTGGGAAGCGATTCGTTTTACAAAAGAGACATTGGGCTTGGAAATCTTTGATTTTGAGGGGAGTATGATTCAAAGCGTCGAAACCATCCGGCGGCAGTTCGGCGCGGTGCAGGTGCCTTATTTCTACATTTGGAAATATCATTCGCGCTTGTTTAAATGGTTGCAAAGAGTCAAGTAAATGAATATCATGATTTGTATAATAAAAATGCTTGTCTGGTTCTCAAAAAATGCTCTTCCGGTGCTTTCCAATCGCTTATAATATCCGCTACCGGCACGTTCTTTTCCAATCCTTCCCTGACTTTAGCTGTGCCCATCAGTAAATCCAGATGCGGCGGCGCGCCTTCCCAACTGGTGGACAGAAATTCAATTTTCTCCGGGTTTTGTGCGCGACAGGCAGCCAGGATATGCAAGCCCATCTCCACGGGGCGCAAGGCTTGGCGGTCGGTCACGTGCACCTGAATACCACCGCATTTGACATCCTGATGCTTGCCAAAAGTCGGAATAAATGCATGCGGCCGGAAGCGAACGCCCGGTAACGCCAGTTGATTCAAGGATTTTGAGAGGGTATAGCCGTCCAGCCAGGGAGCGCCCAGCACCTCAAACGGCAGCGCCGTACCCCGACCTTCGGAGATGTTGGTGCCTTCGATCAGGCAAGTGCCGGGATACACGATTGCGGTGGAGAAATTAGGCATTCCCGGGGAAAGCGGAATCCAGGGTAAACCGGTTTCGTCCCACCACAGCCTGCGCGACCAGCCATGCATGGGAATCACCGTGAGTTGAATATCAAGTTTTTCAGTATGTGCAATCCAGCGGGCGAGTTCGCCAACCGTCAGTCCGTGCCGGATCGGAATAGAAATTTCGCTGATAAAAGAGTATAAGCCATCATCCACCAGCGGCCCTTCGATTTGTGCGCCATTGATGGGATTCGGACGATCCAATACGATCATTTCCAGCTCTTTACGTGCAGCCGCCCGCATGACATGCGCCAGCGTGCTGATGAAAGTGTAAAATCGCGCCCCGATGTCCTGCATATCAAATATCAGTACGTCCACCAAATCAAGCGCTTCACTTGTAGGCGCTTTGGAATGACCGTACAAACTAAAAACCGGCAAACCGGTTCGGGCATCCACCGTATCATCCATGGGCATGGCATCCGCGCCTGCGCCGTCAAAGCCGTGTTCCGGACCAAAAAGCGCGGTAAGTTTTATACCATTTGCCAGCAACGCATCCACGGAATTTTTAAAGTCTGGTAAAACCGCTGCGGCGTGCGTTACCAAGCCGACCCGTTTGTTTTGTAAGAGATGTAAATGATTCTCTATCAGGATTTGCAAGCCAATTTGAATCATATTATTCTGATTTTCAAAGCAAAGGAGTGAAAACAAATATTTGCAAGAAATAAATTTTTTTGTTTAAATTTGAATAAAAATCACTGCGATGACACTCGACCAAATCATGTCCCACCTCGAACAGATGGGCAGTGCACAAACCAAAAAAACCTTTCTTCGCCACGGCGCCCGCGAGCCTTTCTTCGGCGTAAAAGTAGGCGATTTAAAAACCATTCAAAAGAAAATAAAACATAATCATGATTTGGCTTTACAATTATATAATACCGGCAATTCTGATGCCATGTATTTAGCCGGGCTTATCAGTGAGCCACAAAAAATGAGCAAAGCCGAGCTTCAGCATTGGGCAGAACAGGCGCATTGGTACATGATCAGTGAATATACCGTGGCCTGGACTGCTGCGGAAAGTAATTATGGTGCTGAACTTGCCCGCGAGTGGATGCAGTCTGACCAGGAGCATATTGCAAGCACCGGTTGGGCTACCTGGTCTTCCCTAGTGGCGATCAAGCCCGATGCTGAACTGGATGTAAATGAATTGGATGCGTTACTAAATAAAATTGCTAAAGAAATTCACCAAGCCCCGAATCGAGTGCGTTACACGATGAATGGTTTTGTAATATCAGTGGGAACTTATGTAAAATCATTACTTGAAAAAAGTAAGGAAGTAGCTAAAAATATTGGAAAAGTGGAAGTGGAAATGGGCGGCACCGCCTGCAAAGTGCCCTTTGCACCGGATTATATTGCTAAAGTAGAAAAAGCGGATCGAATCGGCAGAAAACGCAAAACCGCCTTCTGCTAATCACCAGATAAATAGCTCATAAGATCACTATATAAATAAAACATTATGAAAAACAACGTCGTCGGCTGGTTTGAAGTACCGGTCACCAATATGGAACGCGCCATGAAATTCTACGAAACGGTGTTTGATTTCAAGATGGAACGCCATCAAATGGGACCATTGGACATGGCCTGGTTTCCCTGGCAAGAGGATGGACTCGGCTCGCCCGGCAGTCTGGTCAAAAATGAAAATTATAAACCCTCTACGGATGGAACGCTGGTGTATTTCACAGCCCACAGCGGCGATCTAGCCAACGAACTCGCCCGCGTGGAAGCCGCCGGAGGCAAAGTGCTTGCTCCCAAGCGCCTGATCAGCGAAGACTACGGCTACATGGCGCTATGCCTTGATACGGAGGGCAATCGAATCGCACTACATTCCCGACAGTAACTATTTTCGACCGTTCATTCCTGCTTTTTTTGCAAAAATGACCGGAATCAGCCGGAGAAATTTTATCTTCCCTTCAAAAAATTGACACCGTGAAACCTTATATCAAATTTCTCTTGATAACTCTTGTGATTTATTTAGTGCAAGTAAATGGATTTGCTCAAGATGTAAATAAAATCGAGGCAAAAGAAAAGAAGCCCATTCCCGAACCGAAAGTTTTTGTAAGCAAACATCAGGGCGCCTTTGGCGGGCAGGTGGTCAAATACACCGCTACAGCCGGAGAAATTTACCTGAAAAATGATAAAGGGGAGCCGGTTGCTTCCATCTGGTCGGTAGCTTATACCCGCGACGAGGTAGCGGATCCGACGAAACGCCCTGTAACCTTTGTATTTAATGGCGGTCCGGGCTCGGCTTCGGTGTGGCTGCACATGGGTTTGTTTGGCCCCAAACTCGCGAAAGTGCCTAGCAATGCAGACACCGATGATGGCGCTGCCCCTTACCCGATTGTCAATAACGAGCATGCTTTCCTGGATTTGAGCGACATCGTCTTTATTGATCCGGTGGGTACCGGTTACAGCCGCGTGATTGGTGAAGGGAAAGAAGAGGATTTCTGGGGTTTGAATGAAGATGCCCGGTCGATCGCGAAATTTATACGCCAGTGGATTACCGAGCACAAGCGCTGGAATGCACCCAAATTCATTGCCGGTGAAAGTTTTGGGACCACACGCGCGGCGGGCGTTGCCTATGAACTCGAGGGCGGCGGGCAAAGCGTGGCGCTTAATGGTCTGATTCTGATCTCTCAGGCGCTGGATTATACAGGTTCTACGCCGGTGCCGGATAATCTGGTGGCGTTTGTTACTTATTTGCCGACCATGGCAGCCACGGCCTGGTATCATAAAAAAGCCGGTCAGGGTAAATCGCTGGAAAGCTTTGTGCAGGAAGCCCGCGACTTTGCTTATGATGAATACGCGCCCGCCCTATTTCGTGGAAATTTACTTGCTGAAGAACGCCGGAATCAAATCGCGGAACGCCTGGCTCATTTCACGGGTTTGGATAAAGCTTACATTCTTCGCTCCGATTTGCGGATTCTGGCGCACCGTTTTCGAAAGGAATTGTTGCGCGATCAGGGCTTGACTGTGGGCGGCCTGGACACTCGTTATTTTGTGGAAGAAGCGGATCAAGTAGCAGAAGGCCCAACCCTGGGTGATGCCGCAAGTTTCTCGATTTCAAGTGCTTATACCGCGGCACTTCAGGAGTATTTTGCCAAAGATTTGAAAGTGGAGATGGATCGACCTTATTACACCTCTGCACCCGGTTTGTATGGCAAGTGGAACTGGCGTCCTGTGCCCGAAGGGCAAGGCTGGGAGCCTTCTTACGTCAACGTGGCCCGCAAGCTCAGTGATGCCATGCGTCGCAATAAGGACCTGCGCGTGGTGGTCACCAACGGTTATTATGATATGGTTACACCATTTTTTGATGCGGAATATACGTTTTCCCGGCACGGTATTTTGAAAGATCGCATTCAAATGCAATACTACGAAGGCGGGCATATGATGTACACCCACGAACCGGATTTGAAGAAACTCGCCAGCGATATAAGGGCATTTTATAATGTGAATTTAAGAAAGTAATAGCCTTTTAATAATAGCCTGGAGTTCAATCGGCTTGACAAATTTTTGACTTGTTTGAAATAATTCTTTTTGTTCAATAAAATGATTATCTTGACGGTCTTTTGAGGTCGTCTATACTTTGATAGGGATTCTTGAATTTTTTTGACTTGCCAGGCAGCTTAACAATTGCTTTCAACAACAAATTCAGCCCGCAACGTATTTTACTTCTCAAATTTTGTGGTTCTAATTTTTCAACTTTACACATTTGTAGCAACTATGGACAATAACGTTGTGATTTACAACAAGGCTGATCGGGAATTAACCCTCGCGCTTCGACAAACCATTAAAAACTACTTTGAATCCGCCGGAAAGCAACAATTTGCCGACCGCGCCATGCATTTCAAAATCTTCTTTGGGTTGGGTAGTTGGCTGGTCAGCTACTTGCTGATCATCTCCGGCTGGTTTACAGGGCCGCTGCTGTTTTTGGTGGCTTTGCTGCATGGATTGACGCATTTATTTATCGCATTTAATATTTCACATGATGCAAATCATGATGCATTATCATCTAAAAAAAGTGTCAACAGATTATTATCCTATTCACTGGATTTGATCGGCGTAAGCTCTTATCTCTGGCGCGTAGCACATAATCAGGAGCATCATAGTTTTGTGAATGTAGCTCATGTGGATCCCAGCATCCGGGGCTATGGAATATTGCGCTTTACACCATTCGAACAACTCAAGAAAAGCTTTAAATATCAGCATATTTACAGTCTTTTTTTATACGGACTGAGTACTTTTAATTATGTTACATTTAAAGATTTTAGAATATTATACAGGACTTTACGTTCAGGTGTAAAAATTCCATTCACAACGATCTTTTTAACACTGTTTTTTAAGCTTTTTTATTACACTTATGCTTTTGTGCTGCCGATGACGCTGCTCGGCTTGTCTTTCGGAGAAGTTTTTCTGGCGTTTTTTGTGATTCATTTTGTAATCGGACAAATTCTAACCTTCGTATTTCAATGCGGGCACCTGACGGAAGAGGCGCATTACCCGGAAGTAGAGGATGGAAAAGTTTCCGATTCCTGGACAGTACATATCATTAAAACAACCGGTGATTTCGCTCCCAAGAGTCATTTACTTGCCTGGCTGGTGGGCGGTATCAATCTGCACGTTATACATCATTTATATCCAAATATTTGCCATATTCATTACAAGGCGCTGTCGCCGCTGCTAAGACAAACCGTAGAAGCACATGGGCTGCCGTACCGCGAGATTCCAACTTTTGGTAAGGCCATTATATCTCATATTGCCCTGCTGAAAGAATTGGGCACGACGGAACATCGTTAATCGTATTTTTATAAAAAACTAAATAAAATTGTAATGTTTTCCCGGGAATATTATGAAGTTGCTTTCGGTATTTCTTCGCAAATTTAGCCGATGAATAACTTCATACTTATTGCCATTTGTATCGGCGCGGGTATGCTTTTGCGTACCAGCGGTATGCTGCCGAAAGATGCCTATAAAAGCGTCAATGCCTGGATTTTGTATGTAGCCTTGCCGGCGTTCGCGTTAAAATTTATTCCCGGTATTCAGTGGACGGCAGAACTGCTGCTGCCCGGGCTGATGCCACTGCTGGTATGGTGCGGAGCCTGGCTGATGGTGCAGTTGTTCGCACGGTTTTTTCCCATCGATAAAGCGACCCGCGCCGCGTTGATCCTTACCGCCGGGCTTGGTAATACTTCTTTTGTCGGGTTTCCTTTGACGAAGGCTTACTATGGAGCGGAAGGTTTGCAAATTGCGATCATCTGCGATCAGGCGACTTTTATTGTGCTGGCTACGGCTGGTATCATTACTGCTATGAACGCTTCTGCCCGGGGGCATTTCAGCATCAAAATGGTTCTTTGGAAATTGTTCCGCTTCCCGCCATTTCTGGCATTTATTGCCGCCTTGATCCTACCGCGCTGGGTCAGTTTCTCGGGCATCAGTTCTCTGCTGGATGTGCTGGCGGGCACCGTCATTCCTTTGGCTTTGTTTTCAGTAGGTATGCAACTTAGAGTCGCTAATTTTAAGAGTGATGCGCGCGCGCTTTCGATTGGATTGATTTACAAGTTATTGGTAGCCCCTGCGCTTGTATTGCTGATTGCTCCCGTTTGGGATTTTAAAGGAATTGTAGCACAGGTGAGCGTTTTTGAAGCCGCTATGGCGCCCATGATTACTGCCTCTATTATCGCGGTGGAATATGACTTGAATCCTAAACTCGCCAACCTGATGGCAGGTATCGGTATTCCTTTATCATTCGTCAGTACTTTAGCATGGTGGATTTTGTTACATATTTTACATTAAAAACTATTGACATCTAGTCAGTAAAATCTTTACTTTGCGGAAATTTTGTAAAAATTAAACATCCGACGCAATGTTAAAATTTGTACCCATCACCACAGATACCGATCTGAAAAAAATCCTGGATTTGCAAGCCTGTAACCTCCCGCAGCATATTTCTTCAGAAGAGCTTGCCAGTCAGGGCTTTGTAACGGTACATCATGATTATGATACGCTCAAAAGAATGAATGATCTGGAACAAGGCATTCTTTTAAAAGATGAACAAGAGGTGGCAGGTTATATTCTTGCTATGTCCAAAGCCTGTCGTAATGATATTCCGATTCTGATATCCATGTTTGATATTTTTGATAAAGTTATTTACAACGGCAAAAGCCTGAATGAATATCGTTATATCGTAGTAGGGCAGGTTTGCATTGCCAAAGCTTATCGTGGACAAGGCTTACTGGATCAGGCTTATGCGGCTTACCGGGATTTATTAGCACCTAAATATGATTTTGCGATCACCGAAATTGCCACGCGCAACCAGCGTTCGCTCCGTGCACACCACCGCATCGGCTTTGAAACAATCCATGAATATGCTTCTCCCGATGGCGAGGAATGGGCAATTGTGGTGTGGGATTGGCAGTGAGAAGACCTGCCGGGTTTTGAAAACCCGGCAGGTCTTAATATTTTAATCATGTAAGGGATCTGCCCTTATTTGTAATGTTTGTCTGTAAATTTTATTATTGTATTTCAAAGTAAGTAAATAAGTACCCACACCTGCTTCCGGTGCACCGTAGCCTGCATCCAGCGGGAAGCCGTTTTCGATCAGATTGCCAATGATATTACGCTGATCGCCAGCAGTTTTTGCATTTTTAAAACGCTGCTGCGTACGTTCCAACTGCTCGCTTGGATACTGATTCTTTACTTCGGTAAATGCAGCCTCAATTTTATTAAGTTCCTCCTGTGAATAAGGCTTCGCATCAAACTTCCGGTCCCAGCTGTAACGGTGAATTCCGGCAGTATTGTTGAGATTTACCACGCGCTTGTGCTGCCCGGAGAGATCGGAAATTGTCAGTTCTGCCACGCCTTTCTCGGTTTCGCCGATGTAATATGTAATGATTGCATTTACCTGGGCCCGCGCGCGTGCCAGACTGGACGTGGATTCAATCTCCATCGGGTTTTCGCCGCCGTACCAGAAGTGCCCGCGTTGACCGCCCCGGCTTACGTTTTCCCAGAGTGTTGCCGTTTGTTGTTCAAACAAAAAGGCTTCATTTTCCATTACCTGCTCATCCAGTTGCTGCAATGGCGTAATATCATCCATAATCCAAATGCTGCGCCCGTGCGTACCTGCGATCAAATCATTATCTCTGGGATGAATTTTAAGATCATAGACAGAAACCGTCGGCATCTTGGGCATAAACCGGAACCAGCTTTTACCGCCATTGATCGTAGCAAAGACGCCCGTTTCGGTGCCGATAAAGAGCAAATTCGGGTTTTTCAAATCCTCACGCACCACGCGTACGACTTCGTCTTGCGGCAGATTATTTTTCAAATTGGTCCAGGATTTACCGTAATCGGTGGTTTTAAAAATCCAGGGTTCAAAGCGGTCGCTCCGGTGTCCGTCAAAAGTGACATATGCTGTGCCTGGCTCAAAGTGCGAAGCTTCCAAGCGGCTCACCCAGATGCCCTCGGGCACGCCGGGAATGTTGCCGCGCACATTCGTCCAGTTGGCGCCGCCATCACGAGTAAGCTGTACATTACCATCATCGGTGCCCACCCAAATGATATCGGGATGGATTGGCGAAAGCGAGACGGAAGAAATCGCGCAATGCGTCTCCGCGCCGGTGTTATCAGGCGTAACGCCTCCGCTTTTGCCTGCGGAAATCTTGTCAGGATTGTTCGTAGACAGATCAGGACTTATGATACGCCACGTATTACCGCCGTTGGTTGTTTTGAATAAATAATTACCTCCGACAAAAAGCGTGCTCGGATCGTGCGGCGACATGACCATCGGCGCTGTCCAGTTATACCGAATATTTAGTTCTTTATTATTTCCTTTTACTTCATTATAATTTACAATTGTGCCTGGCTCCGGGCTGATTCTGCGAATCTGATGCGTCAGCGGATCGTACAAATTATAACTGCCGTTCTCTGCCGAGGTATACACCTTCCGCCAATCGGTAGGATCCACGTCCGTGAACTGTCCGTCGCCCCAGTGCACTTTCCAGTTGGAATCATTCAAAATGCCCCGCACGTCGCGCGTAAAGCTTGCGGTCGCATAAAATCCATTGTCCTGCAAACCACCATACACATAGTACGGATCACGCATGTCCACCCCGATTCTGTAATATTGCCCGATCGGGAGATTGTCAAATAATATAAAATTTTTACCATGATCGTGCGTGATCGAAATGCCCTTGTCTGCACCGAGGTAGTAGCGTTCCGCATTTGTCGGGTCGAGCCACATCGCGTGGAAGTCTCCGTGCACCTCCTCATCTTCGCTGCCATTTTTGAACGTTTTTCCGCCATCTTCCGACACCATAAAGCGCGTGGTCAGCACATACACTTTCTTGTCGTCATGCGGATTGATATGAATCTGGCTGTAATAAAACGGACGATTATTATAAGTATTCACAAATTTCCAGCTTTTACCGCCATCCTCCGAGCGATAGATACCAGAGCCCGGCTTTGATAAATCCTTTACCTGCTCCGCTTCCACGATCGCCATCAGGATGTTCGGATTCTTTTGATAAATGGCCAAACCAATCCTGCCCGTGGGACCCTGCGGCAAGCCATTGGTCAGTTTTGTCCAGCTTTTGCCACCATTGGTTGATTTAAAAATACCGCCATTCGGTCCGCCGCTTTCAAAAATAAAGGGCTGGCGCAGCCTTTGATAGAACGCAGCATACAAGGTATTCGGATTGTTCGGATCACGCACGAGATCGATGCAGCCAGTCTTGCCGTCATTGGGCAAACCATTGGTTAGTTTTTGCCAGTTTTTACCGCCATCGGTGGTTTGGTACAAACCGCGCTCCTCATTATAACCCCAGAGATGCCCTGAGGCGCACACGCAAACGTCGTCCGGGTTATTGGGTTGCGTGACTACGCGAGCGATATGATGTGTATTCTGCAATCCCATGTTGACGAAGCTTTTGCCGCCGTCGGTGGACTTGTAAATGCCGTTGCCCCAGGAAGTGCTGTTGCGATTGTTGGCTTCGCCCGTGCCTACCCACAGGATGTTCGGATTTTTCTGATACACGGCAATATCACCGATGGAAGCGGTTTCGTACTTATCAAAGATGGGCGTCCAGGTGGTGCCTGCGTTGTCGGATTTCCACACCCCGCCCGAAGCCGTCGCCATCCACACGTGCGCGAAGTCATTATCCAAGGCTTCAATATCCACGATGCGCCCGCCCTGATTCGCCGGACCGATGTTACGCCAGTGGAAGCCCTGCATGAGTTGCTCAGGCGTGGGCTGCGCCGCCAAACCTTGAAAAGCAAGAATACTAAATATTAAGAAGATGGGTTTTAGATGCTTCATGATTTACTTTCTAAATAAGACAATGGAGGGTTTGTAAAATTTCCGCTTTCTGCCTAGTTCAGTGATTCTCAAAAGTTTCCTTCTTGCCGTGCCGAAATATTAATTACAGGAGGCTTTGTATTAACTTATCGTCCATCTGTATTATATTGCCGTGCGTCCGCATTAATTTACCATCGATCTGTATTATATCAC
>CAZGAU010000167.1:5142-11134 GCA_964523725.1 uncultured Saprospiraceae bacterium | reverse complement strand
AAAGAAATCAAAGCCAAAAATGAAACCGTTGCCTTTGTCGGAGACGGTGTAAATGATGCACCTGTTGTAGCGTTAAGTGATGTCGGTATTGCAATGGGCGGTTTAGGTAGCGATGCCACCATTGAAACAGCAGACGTAGTAATACAAGACGACAAGCCGAGTAAAATACCTATGGCAATCAATATCGGTAAACAGACAAAGAAAATTGTTTGGCAAAATATCACATTGGCATTTGTAGTAAAAGGAATTGTTTTAATACTTGGTGCAGGTGGCTTGGCAACAATGTGGGAAGCCGTTTTTGCCGATGTAGGTGTAGCATTATTGGCAATCTTAAACGCAGTACGAATACAACGAATGAAATTTTGACAAACCAACGCTAAAAGCAAGCACATTTGCAAACCGCACAAGGCGACACACAAGCCAAAGTTTGCAAAAGAGCTTGCTTTTTCCAACGCACGACAGAAAAAACAAAAAATTCTTTCCACGCTTCGCAAAAAATTAAATCTGCCGACACACCAAACCTGACAGACAAATACGAACGGACGGAAAAAACCACAGCTGCCAACATCGGTTTGGCGTTATGGCGGCTGACGTGCATAATTTGAGCTTAGTGCTACTATTAAACTTTTGTGCTAAATTTGGGCTGATGTTCCCTGATTGCCGCCACAAACGCCAAGCCGTGAACCGTTATCCAGAAATCCTCCCTACAAATTCAACCAATACGTCAGTTTTGCCACGATGGCGCGGTTTTTCACGCTAAAATCGGAGCCGTAGTAATTGTCGGTGTACACCAGGAAAAAATCGGATACCGGGGCAAATCGCCATTGCAGGCGAGCGTTGATGTTCACATTGTCGATCTGATCGTTGTATTGTATAAAGGTGGTCAGGAACAAACCTTTGGTAAAGGTCACGTCAATCCGCGGACCGATCAGGAACAGTCCAGTCTGGGCATAAGGCTTAGGCAAATCAAAATAGCTGTAATTATAATTCAGGGCAATCAGCCCGTAAGGCTGGAACCGATACGTAAAAGAACCGCTCACGCCGTAGCGGTAGCCGTTGGCAAACTCCCCTCCAAAGGGCTCCACTTCAAACGAAAACTTCGGGCGCTGATCGGAACGATAATTCACACCGGCATAGGTAAAAGTATAGCCCTTCTCGCCGGGCAGAGGCGTAGCGCCGGTTCGGGTAGGGTCGAAAGCCTCCAGGAGGTACACGTATTCGTTGGTTAGGCTGGCATTAATTTCGGCGGTGTTGTTTAATTGTGCTTGCCATGTGATTTGAATATTGCGGTCGGTGTTACCAAAATCAGGCGTCCAGAGGGAGAGCACATTCACACCAAGGCTATGCTGATTCAGGTGCTTGCCGCGCGGATAGAAAAAAATCTGCGCATTGGGCCGGATGCTGAAATAATTGCGCCGGGGCACAAAGCCCACAGCTGGTTCATAGTTTTTTCCTATCCACTCGTGTTGCCAGCCTACGCTGAAGGGGCGGATGCGGTACTCCAGGCGTGCGCCGTGCGCGAAGTGCCCATTCTGCTCCGCCTCAGGTGAAAATTCATGGTGGTAAAAAGCCTTGCCGGTCCAGCGGTTGTCAGCGGAAGCAAGGTTATAATCCAAGCCCATAACTCGATTGTAGCGAGCATATTCAGAATTTTCGTCCAGTTTCGTGAAGGTTTCCTTATTGGCAAAAATAAAACCCACATTGGAGCGGGTGAAAAGCTTGCGCTGCAAGGCCGCTACCGTATAATTAAAGCTTGGCAAGCCATTGTTTTCGTCTTTGGCGGTTTGCATATTGAGCAAGCCCATGCGCCAGTTGTTGTCCAATTTACCGCTCAGACGGGCGCCAAAAAGAATTGGATTAGCGATGTTTTGGCCGGTAGAGGTATCTCTGGAAACGCCGATGCGCCGCGAGAAAAAAGGATTGATGCTCGGAAAACCAAAAGCGCCGAATAGATCCGCATTTTCCAGGAAAAACTGACGCCGCTCGGGGAAAAATATTTCAAAGCGGTCGAGATTGATCACCTGCTGATCCACTTCTACTTGTGAAAAGTCGGGGTTGACAGTTAAATCAAGATTCAAACTTGGAGTCAGCGCAATTTTGGCGTCTCCGCCAATGTTGGAGCCGAAATCCGGTGTTTTTTGTCCATCCTGAAAATTCTGGCTCATGTCGGCGGTCACATACGGAATCACCGATACACTGGAACTCGATTTTTTCAAAGGCTCTTCAAAAATAATTTTACCCGTAAAGGCAAGGTTAGCAATCAATTGATTCTGGGGCACTCTGTTCCAAATTGTTCTTGTATTAGTTTGTGTATCAAATCGATAGCTATTGAATCGCCATTCGGTCGTGCCTTCTTTGAAGCGAAGCGTAGTGAAGGGAATGGCCAATTCGCAAGCCCAGTAATCATCATGAATTTTAGCGGCGCCGTACCATTTATTGTCCCAGGAATCGTCCCAGTCGGTGTCGAAATCCCGACAGCCATTGGACAGTAGCGCCTCCCGCAAGACGCCATAAGGATTGGTACCAAACACAAAAGCATTGGTGCGATCATTAAACGGATCGAGAATAAATGTAATATTATCATTGCCACCCGCCCGGAAGTCGCGCCGCAGCGAGGGGATTACATAATTATGTTGGGAAGAATAACATTTAGCTCCGATGTAAAGAAAATGGTCGTCGTAAGTAAAATAAATCTCCGTTTTTACATTCGAGCGCAAGCTATCGGTCGGGAAATATTCCCAGAAATCGGTAGCGGGCGTCCCGGTGTACCAGGTGGACTCATCCAGAATTCCATCAATCCGGATCGGCTGATTGGTTTTTTTAGCAACAACAGGGGGTTGTTCGTCAATGGGATTGCTCCAGGCAGTATGGAACAACAAAAGTGAAGTAATGGTAATTAGTAGCTTTTTCATCATTTTGCAGAGTCAAGGTGTTTTGTCAATCGGCCGGCAAAATTAAGTCAAATATTATTTCGCATCAATAGCATTAATTGCCTATTGTATGATTATACCCATTGGACAAATTATTCAGCAAATTTTTTTTGGCAAAATGGATTATCTCCGATTAAAGCTTTGTCTAAACGATAGAATCTGTATCAATTTTGAGTTTAAAACCTGTGTTCACTTTCAAATATTTGGAAATATGCACCTAAAACCCTTTTTTATTTGCACAAGTTCGTTTTTAGTCACCGCGATGCTGGTGCTACTTGCAGCCTGCAGCACCGGCGATCAAACACAACCCTCTTCCCCAACTTTTTCCATCACCTTCCCTCAGGAAAAAGGCGACCAGTTTGATGGTCGCCTGCTTCTCATGCTATCCACCAACGAGGAGCGGGAACCGCGTTTTCAAATACAGGATGGCCCGGAAACCCAGCTCGCTTTTGGCATCGACGTGGAAGGCTGGCAGGCCGGGGAGCCCCAAGTCATTGATGCTACGGCTTTTGGCTATCCCAAACAAAGTCTTGCCGATGTACCGGCAGGCGAATATTATGTGCAGGCGCTTTTGCACAAGTATGAAACTTTCACCCGCGCCGACGGGCACACGGTGAAACTGCCCATGGACCGCGGCGAAGGCCAGCAATGGAACCTCGCTCCGGGCAATTTGTACAACAAACCCGTGAAAATCAATTACGACCCCTCTCGCAGAAACAAGTTTGAAATTGTGCTGGATCAGGAAATTGAGCCGATTGTACCGCCCAAGGATTCCAAATATGTCAAGCATATCAAGATCAAAAGCGAATTGCTCTCCAAATTCTGGGGTCGCGATATGTACCTGGGCGCACATGTGCTCCTGCCCGAAGGATTCGACGAGCAACCTGATGTGAAGTATCCCCTGGCGATTTTTCACGGGCACTTTCCATATGATTTCAGTGGCTGGCGCACCGAACCAGCAGATACGACCGAGCCCTGTGTGTACAGCGATCGCTTCAAACTGGATTGCTACAATCGCATTCAGCAACAAGAAGCTTACGATTTTTATAAAGCCTGGACTGGTCCGAATTTTCCGCGTGTGATCGCGATTGAAATTCAGCACGCCAACCCTTATTATGATGACTCTTATGCGGTCAATTCTGCCAACCTCGGTCCTTATGGCGATGCTATTACTTATGAATTAATTCCTTATATTGAACAACAATTCCGGGGTATTGGAGAAGGCTGGGCACGATTTATGTACGGCGGCTCCACCGGCGGCTGGGAAGTACTGGCGGCACAGGTTTTGTACCCGGATGAATACAACGGTTGCTACGCGGCCTGTCCTGATCCGATTGATTTTCGAGCTTACACCGTGGTGGATATTTATAAAGATAAAAACGCTTATTTCCTGGAAAGCGGATTCAAAAAAACGCCGCGCCCCGGCCGACGGGATTACCTGGGGCATGTTTCCTCCACCTTGCAGGAGATGAACTACCGCGAGCTGACGCTGGGCACCAAAAGTCGCTCGGGGCAGCAATGGGACATTTGGCAGGCAGTGTATTCGCCGGTGGGCGAAGATGGGTACCCCAAGCCGATATGGGACAAAGTGACCGGCGAAATCGACAAGGAAGTAGCCGAATATTGGCGTGAAAATTACGATTTGTCGTATATTATGAACCGCGATTGGAAGACTTTGGGACCAAAGCTCAAGGGCAAGATTCATATTTATTGTGGCGACATGGACAACTATTATCTCAATAATGCTGTCTATTTAACAGAAGAAATGCTGGAATCAACCGATCCTTACTACGATGGCGAAGTGGATTATGGCGATCGCGCCGAGCACTGCTGGAACGGTGATCATACCCAGCCAAACGCCATCTCGCGCCTGCGTTACAACCGGATGTTCATTCCAAAATGGGCAGAAGAGGTAAAAGCCAGAGCGCCGAAAGGAGCGGATTTGACTTCATGGCGGTATTAAGGTTTAAGAGTTGAGCGGGTTTAGGAGGTTTAACCAGCGCTACTCAACTCCTAAACTTACTCAATTTTCTAAACTGAGAAGAGCAATGGGGCGGCTTTACGATAATCATGGCAGACTAATCAACTATGTAAGATTGGCGGTAACGGATCGCTGCAATCTGCGCTGTTTTTATTGTATGCCGGAAGAAGGTATCAAATACGTGCCCAAAAATGACCTGCTGACTTACGAGGAAATGCTCCGCCTGATGCAAATCCTGGCGAATCTGGGCATCGAAAAAGTACGCATCACCGGCGGCGAGCCTTTCGTGCGGCGCGATATGATGGATTTTCTACGGGCTTTGCGCCAAATTGAAGGTATCAAAAAAATCAACATTACCACCAATGGTACAATTACGGCGCCTTTGATTCCCGAACTCAAGCAATTGGGTATCAACTCAATCAATTTAAGTCTAGATACCCTGCATCGCGAGCGCTTTTTTCAAATAACTCGACGGGATGAGTTTGATAATGTGATGCAAACATTTTACAAATTGCTTGAATATGAAATTCCGACCAAGATCAATGCTGTGGTGATGGATGGTAAAAACATCGAAGATATCGTGCCAATGGTGGAATTGACCAAGCAATATCCCGTCAGCGTGCGCTTTATCGAAGAAATGCCATTCAACGGCGAAGGAAGCCACTACCCGGTGCTGGTCTGGAATCATAAAGCTATTCTTGATTATCTGAAAAACTACTTCCCAACGATTGAAAAAATTCCCGATCCGCCGCATTCTACTTCTTACAACTACCAAATCCCCGGACACCAAGGTACGGTGGGCATTATTGCGGCTTATACCCGCACATTTTGCGGCACTTGCAACCGCATTCGCATTACCTCCCAGGGCGGCCTGAAAACCTGTTTGTACGATGACGGCGTGTTCAATGTACGCGACCTCATGCGCGCCGGCGCTACTGATGCGGAGGTGGAAACAGCATTTCTGGAAGCCATTGGCAATCGCGCCAAAGACGGCTGGGAAGCAGAAAAAAACAGACAATTCGGCTTACCGGTGAGCGAATCGATGTCCACGATTGGGGGTTGAAGAAGGTTCAAAGTTCAA
>CAZGAU010000167.1:0-5042 GCA_964523725.1 uncultured Saprospiraceae bacterium | reverse complement strand
AGGTTCAAAAGTTCAAGGTTCGAGGTTCAACTCTTGAACTTTCAACCTTGAACCTTCAACTTTAAATATTACATATGAAGCGCCCGGTCAGCCGTTGCAGCCAAAGCCGCTTCGCGGAAAGCTTCTGTGTAGGTCGGATGCGCGTGGCTCATTCTTGCCACATCTTCGGCGGATGCGCGGAACTCCATTAACGCCACGGCTTCAGCGATCATATCCGCCGTACGCGGGCCGATCATGTGCACGCCCAGAATCTCATCGGTTTCTTTATGCGCTAAGACTTTCACCAGCCCGTCGGTGTCCATACTTGCGCGGGAGCGGCCAAGGGCTTTGAACGGGAATTTGCCCACTTTATAAGGTGTACCGGCTTCCTTGAGTTGTTCTTCGGTTTGACCAACGCCTGCCACTTCCGGCCAGGTATAAACCACGCCCGGAATCAGGTTGTAATCAATATGCGGCTTCTGCCCGGCGATGGTTTCAGCAACGAAAACGCCTTCTTCCTCTGCCTTGTGCGCCAGCATGGCACCCTCGATCACATCACCGATGGCATAAATATTGGACACACTCGTTTGCAAATGATCGTTTACCTTGATCCGGCCTTTTTCATCTTTTTCGATGCCTACATTCTCCAAACCAAGATTATCGGAGTAAGGCCGGCGGCCAATCGCTACAAGGCAATAATCCGCTTCGAGGCTGAATTTATTGTCCTTATCGCGTTCTTCCACATCCACCTTTACGCCTGATTTAGTGGCAGTTACGCCGGTTACCTTGTGCTTCAGGTGGAACTTCATTCCCAGTTTCTTGAGCGATTTCATCAACTCCTTGCTCATGTCGCCGTCCATACCGGGAATAATGCGATCCAAAAACTCCACCACTTCAATTTCGGTGCCCAAACGCCCAAAAACGGAGCCCAATTCCAGCCCGATCACACCGCCGCCGATAATGACCATGCGTTTTGGCACTTTGTCAATATTCAAAGCTTCGGTAGAAGTGATGATGCGTTTTTTATCATAGTTGAAATTTTCCGGAACGATCGGTTTGGAACCGGTAGCAATGAGAACTTTATCGGTCTCGATTTCCTCTTTGGAACCGTCGTCCTTGGCGATGCTGATTTTATTGGCGTTTACAAACGAGCCGTGACCGTGATAAACGTCGATTTTGTTCTTTTTCATCAAAAACGCGATACCCTTCACATTCTGATCCACCACTTCATTTTTGCGCTTGATCATTTGCGGCATATTGACCTTCAGATCTTTAATATCAATACCATGCGTAGCAAAACGCTCGTGCGCATTGTGGTAATGCTCCGAAGAGTCCAGGAGTGCTTTGGAAGGAATGCAACCCACATTCAGACAAGTACCCCCCAGCGTATTGTAACGTTCGATGATTGCGGTTTTCAAGCCCAACTGTGCCGCGCGAATCGCAGCCACATATCCACCGGGGCCGGAACCAATGACGGTTACGTCGTATTTCATTTTATTATTATTTGAAGTTTCAGGTTTAAAGTTTTTGATTTGAGGCGCAAAGTTACAATAACTTCAAACGTCAAACCCTAAACATTTAAACTAAACAACTACTCTTTTTTCCGGTTGTCACGATTTCTTCTCTTTTTACGACGTCCCTCTTTTTTTTGAGGTTGTCCGCCATCCTGCTTTTGAGGGTTGGCTTTATCTTTTGAATCCTGCGGTTGCCCTTTGGCTTCGTTTTTGGGTTTATTATTGTCAGCAGGCTTTCTGTCTCTTGAGCCGCCATCTTTGTTACGCTTTTTCCGGCGCTTTTTTCTGCGTTTTTCATCGGGCAATTCGATCGCACCGGTTACATCTTCAAAGTCCATTTCCGCATTTTCATCATCCGGATCGGTGATAGGCATTTGCACCGCCACGCTTTCGCCCAGATCCGCGGGCTTCTCACCGGCATCGTTCATTTTCTTGATTGCCTTTACCTGTTCCAACAAAAGAGTATAAATTTTACCCCGGCCATGCTCATGTTCAAACGCATAATACATCAGCCCTTTGAAAATATCGGTTTTGATGAGCACTGCTGTACCCATCTGAGTATGAATCTTTTCTGCTTGCTCGGGGAAATGTTCCAGCGCATCGAGGTAGGTATCCAATTCATAATTCAAACAACACTTCAAGCGCCCACATTGACCGGAAAGCTTAGCCTGATTGATCGCCAGGTTTTGATAACGCGCAGCTGCAGTGGAAACCGACTTAAAATCAGTAAGCCAGGTAGAGCAGCACAATTCACGTCCGCAGGAGCCGATGCCACCGATACGTGCCGATTCCTGACGGGCGCCGATCTGCCGCATTTCAATTTTAACGCGGAATTCACGCGCAAAATGCCGGATCAGTTCCCGGAAATCCACCCGACCATCGGCAGTATAATAAAAAGTAGCCTTGCGAATATCTCCCTGAAATTCAACGTCTCCGATTTTCATATCAAGCCCCAGCGTACGTGCAATTGCACGGGCCCGTACCATTGTGGACATTTCCATATCACGCGCTTCCTGTAAGCGCTCCAGATCGCGTTCGTTGGCTTTGCGCAAAATTTTATATAATACGGCGTCTTCGTTGACGCGCTTTTTCTTCATTTGCAGGCGCACCAGTTCACCTGAAAGCGAAATCACACCAATATCAAAGCCGGTGCCGGTTTCCACCACCACCCAGTCGCCGGTGATGGTTGGCAAATAATCGTGCTTACGGTAAAATGATTTTCGGGAACCGTTTTTAAAGCTAACTTCCACAATATCAAAGGGCTCTATATCTTCTAATTCCATATCCGAGAGCCAGTCGTATGTATTCAATCGGTTACAGCCGCCGGTCGAACAGCCATTAGTGGAACAACCACCGTTGCAGCCGCCGGGCTTGCCGTTTTTACTTACAGAACATCCTACACATCCCATAATGTCAATATGTTTTTTGTCGCTTTCGCAAAGCGAATATTTATGATTAAACCCCGGTAGCTGCCGAACTAAATCCAGTGCCACTTGGGGTGGTTTTCTTTTTCAAAATTTTATGCACTTGAATGGACGCATCCAGGAACAACACCTTTGGATTGGCGTTCCGTTCTACGTAATAAGTGCAATCATTAAACAAATCTACCATCTGCTCTATCTGCACTAACTCTATGATAGACAACAAGTTCTGCGCAGTAGTCAGCTCTTTCGGGCGCAGCCGTACATTGGCATTACCGGTGAGCTTGAGCACCATATATTCCCGCAGGAAGTGCAAAGCATAACGTAAAAAGTGCTTTTGATTTTCTCTACCGATGCCGGAAAATTTTTCTACCCAGGTGACCAGTTCTACGCCATGACCTTTGTAGCATTTGCGTAGCCAATCGAGGAACAAATTGGCATGATCGCTTTCCTCATACGCCAGCATTTGCAAGGCTTCATTGAAATTGCCCGCCGCCAGATAGGCTACTGCTTCGGCTTGTTCTCGGGGAATGTGCTTTTTTTGGATTAACCCTTCCAGCACCTCTTCATCGCTTAAAGGATTGACTTTCACTGTTTGGCAGCGCGACAGGATCGTATTCAAAATCAGCTCCGGCTGCTCTGCTACCAATATAAAAATGGTATTTGCCGGTGGTTCTTCGATTATTTTCAGAAGACGATTCCCTTCTTTCCCAAGATATTCCGGCAGCCATTGAATGAGGATTTTATACTCGCTTTCAAAGGTTTTCAGGCTCAGTTTCTTGACGATGTTGACGCACTCTTCCTTGTTGATGTTGCCCTGCTTATTCTCCGCGCCAATCAGTTGCAGCCATTGATTTACATCCAGATATGAATTATCGAGCATAGCGGTGCGCCATTGATTCAGGAAATGATCACTAAGCGAATTGGTACCAACCGTTGGGAATGAAAAATGGACATCGGGGTGGATGAGCTTGGAAATTTTGCTGCAATGCCGGCACTCGCCACAAGCCTCAGTTTCCGTGCGGTTTTCGCAAAGCAGGTATTGCGCCATCGCCAGGGCCAAGGCCAGATTCCCGCTGCCGGGCGTACCGAGTAACAGCAATGCATGCGGAAAACGGTCATGCTGAACCATTTGACGGAGCAGTTGCTTCACATTATCTTGACCAATGACGTTTTTAAACATGAAATACTGGATTATGGAATGTCCGGAAAATCCCAACATCCCTTTATTCCTGTACTCCATTACTCCAATTTAAGATTAAGATGCGAGCCAATCCAGGATTTTTTCATCCAGTGGACTGACAGAGGAAGGAAAGCTTTGGATGAGATGGCCGTTTTCGTCGAGCAGGTATTTATGAAAGTTCCATTGCACCTGGCTATCGCTTACGCCATTTTTTAATTCCTGCGTAAGCCATTGATAAACAGGATGCTTATCAGAACCTTTGATCCTTATTTTCGCAGCAAGCGGAAAATCTACGCCATATCTTCGGGTGCAAAATGCTCGTATTTCTTCGTTCGTCCCGGGTTCCTGATTGCCGAAATCATTCGACGGGAAGCCGACTATCGTTAATTTATCCTGAAACTCCTCGTAGAGCTCTTGCAATTGCTGATACTGGGGCGTAAAGCCGCACTCCGAAGCGACATTGACCACCATTATTTTTTTACCCTTAAATCGGGCAAAATCAATTTCCTCTCCTTCTATTCCTTTGACCTTAAACTGGTGTATGGAATCCACAATTCTTTACTTTTCAAAGTTCTAACGGTAAAAATACACATTTTTTTGATTGTTCCGCTGATTTGGGTCGCATTGTTTGATCGCTCGGTTTTAATGGGTACAGAACTTTCTTCAATACTTCTTTGTTTCGCTTGCAAAAGAACAAAAAATGAGAATTTCCGCTTTTCGTCGGGCGCATTTCAACGCGGCGCATCGCCTGCATAATCCAAACTGGTCGGAGGAAAAAAACCGGGAGGTATTCGGGCCCTGCAATAATCCGCTTTATCATGGTCACAATTACGAAATGGAGGTAAAGGTCACCGGCGAAGTGGACCCAGAAACGGGCTATTTGATTGATTTGGGCTGGCTAAAGCAGCTGATTTACGAAGAAGTGGAGCTTTATCTGGATCATAA
>CAZGAU010000166.1:0-11349 GCA_964523725.1 uncultured Saprospiraceae bacterium | reverse complement strand
GTAGCGGCGGCAGGACTTGAACCTACGACCTTCGGGTTATGAGCCCGACGAGCTACCAACTGCTCCACGCCGCGATGTTATTTTATCCATTTAATTTCTAAGAGGACTTTATCCTCTTGCTATTTTCAAATGGAATGCAAAGATAAATACAATAATTTGATTAAACAAGTTCACCAAGCACTAATTTTTTATTTTCCTTATTATACTTGGCTAGAAAACCCGCATATCCATAAAATACGTAAATTTAATCGATCAGATAATCTCTTGAACCGACTATGAGGCGACTTCTACTGTTTACACTTTGCATATTTTTTTGGGGAAAAATCCTGGGACAAACGGTTTGTACCGACCCCCAATCTGAATTGGTGATCGAAATCAAAACCGATCATTATGGCTATGAAACATCCTGGATGTTAAAAGATATTACAGGGTTTACTTATGCGTTTGCGCATTATGCCAGCTATGATAACAGAACGCTTTACCGGGATACCGTCTGTTTGCCTGCCGGCGCATGCCTGAATTTCACGATATACGATTCTTTCGGAGACGGGATCGAAGCGCCGGGCTACTATCGCTTGATCTTGGATGGTACGATCATAAAAGAAGGCGGTAGTTTTACAAACTCAGAATCATTTGATTTTCAATGCATTCCGGGAGAAGTTTGTAAAAACACGATTCCTGTATTACCCGGGCAATACACCACTTATCTGGAAGATACCTGGTACCAATTTACACCCGATATTACCGGCATTTATCGCATTTCTACTTGTGGATTAAGCAATTGTGATACCAAAATATGGGTTTACGACACCTGCGAAGGCATCACTGTTTCTGAGGACAATCGAAGCACTATTTTATTCAATGATGATGAAAACCCCTGTGCACCGTTGGCCGATCTCAGCGGCTATCTGGAAAAAGACAAAACTTATTTTATTCGCATCGGCGACAAAGAAAATGCCTGCACCGATAGCATTGTCTGGGAACTGGCGTTTGAAGGTCCGGTCAAAGGTTGCACGAATCCTCAGTCTTGTAATTTCAACCCGCTCGCAACGATTGATGATGGTTCCTGCCTACCTCAGGGGCATTACAAATGCCCCGCGGGACCGGATTTACGTGTACGACAGGACTCGCTCGTGCGTTCTATTCGACTGGATACCATACATGCCAATGATTACTGTCTGATTCAGGAAGGATGCCTCCGCGGTTACGGTGTCCGGCAAATTCTGCGGTTTACGACGGTCATTGAAAATATTGGTGAACGGGATTATTACATCGGAAAGCCGGGTTATGATAATCCGCAGTTTTCCTGGAACAATTGTCATAATCACTTTCATTATGATAGCTACGCCGAGTATGTGCTTTACCGCGAAGACGGCTCTGAATATCCGATCGGTTTTAAAAACGGCTTTTGTATCACCGATTTTGGCTGCCCGCCCGGCATCACACCAAAGTACAGCTGCAACAACATGGGCATCAGCGCAGGCTGCTATGATACTTACTGGGCTGATCTTCAATGTCAATGGATCGACCTGACTGACGTGCCGGACGGTCGTTACACCTTCGTAACCCGGGTCAACTGGAAAAACAATGCTGATGCACTGGGTCAACTGGAAATGGACACTACCAACAACTGGGCCCAAGCTTGCATTATCTTGGATCGTTCTTCGGGCAAACTAAAGGTGACTGTTGATGAAAATTGCCAAACTTATACCGATTGCATGGGCGCTCCTTACGGAAACGCGCTCCCCGATTGCGCAGGTATCTGCAATGGCGAAGGTATCATGGGCGATGTTGACCAGAATGGCGCGCAAAGCATGAATGATGCACATCGTTACATTACGCTCCTCCTTGGCAACGACCTGGAGCCCAGCTCTTGTTCCGACCTCAGCGGCGACGGCAAGATTTCTGTTTATGATGCAGCTTTGCTTTCCAGTTGCCTGAATTATGGCGCCACGCATCAGCATCAGGGCGCTGGCACACACAATCACTGCAAGTTTCCGGCGGGCATTACCAATATCCATGACACGGTTTGGCTGCAAATCGCTGATGTAAATTGGGAGCAACAGTATGTTGATATTGGCATCCGCAATCCTGGCGTTTCGGTCAACGCCTATCAGTTCAAGCTAAATGGTTTGCTGATCAGCCACGTTGAAAATCTCGTCAATCCTGACATCTACCCGATAGCGCCGCGCACCAGCATGAACGACGGTATGATCGTGGGTATTTCCTACCAGGATTCTGTCATCACCAAGTCGCAGTATTTGCAGCCACTCTGCCGGGTTCATTTTCTGAAAACAACCTCCGATAGCGTCTGCATTACTCAGATTATGGACATAGTGAACGGTAACCACGAGCGTATTATCGCCCTCACGGAAAATGCCTGCGCTTTGCTACAACCCACTGCTATCACCGATCTTCCAAGGTTAAAACAAGTCAAAGTATTCCCCAATCCCTTTCGGGAAGAAACAATCATTTCCTTCTACAATCCTGATTCTCAATTCTTTCAGCTGGAAATAATGGACATCAACGGACGAATTTTACAACAGCATTCCGCGATCACCGGTCGTGAAATTCGGGTCACCCGGGGCAACCTGCCTCCGGGCATCTATTTTTTCAGGCTTTGGGGGGCGAGAGGCTACGCAACGGGGAAGTTGATTCTGGATTAAGTTTAAAAAGTTCAGAGATTGGAAGTTCAGGAATCATTATTGCCTTTCACAAGCAAACCACTACCCAATGGCCAAATTCTGACATCCAATCCCCAAAGTCAACCCTTATTTTTTTCGAAAAAATATAACCTCGAACCTATTTCCGTTGTAATTTGTACATAAAAGTACAGGTAACAATCCGGGAATTTTCTTTGTAATTCCCCACCTTTGCAAAACTCAAATCGTTTCATAACCAATAAAATCGAATTTTATAATGAAAGAAGTATTTATAGTTTCTGCGGTTCGGACGCCAATCGGCAGCTTTGGCGGTGTATTGGCCGGACTTACAGCCACGCAGCTGGGCAGCACTGCTATTAAAGGCGCACTCGAAAAAGCCGGCGTGGATCCCAAGCATGTAGATGAAGTTTTTATGGGCAATGTTTGCTCGGCTAATCTCGGTCAGGCGCCAGCCCGGCAGGCCTCGCTGGGTGCGGGCATTGGTTTTGATGTACCTTGCACTACGGTAAATAAAGTTTGTGCCTCCGGTATGAAATCCATTATGTTCGGAGCGCAAAGTATTATGTTGGGACATAATGATATCGTAGTTGCCGGCGGTATGGAGAGCATGAGTAATATTCCTTATTACATTCCCAATGCACGGTGGGGTTATAAATATGGCAACGGCGAAATCGTGGACGGGCTGGCGAAAGACGGGCTGGTGGATGCTTATGATCACAATGCTATGGGAGTTTGTGCTGATAATACTGCAAAAGAATATAATATCTCCCGGGAGGCGCAGGATGCATTTACCATTCGCTCTTATAAGCTGGCGGCGGAGTCCACTGCTAAAGGACTTTTCAAAAATGAGATCGTGCCGGTCAGCGTACCTCAGCGCAAGGGCGATGATTTGTTGATCATGGAGGATGAAGAATATAAAAAAGTAATTTTTGATAAAATTCCGAGCCTGCGGCCAGCTTTTACAAAAGAGGGTACGGTCACGGCGGCGAATGCTTCCACAATCAACGACGGCGCGGCGGCGGTCATTCTGGTCAGCAAGGAAAAACTCCAGGAACTGGGACTGAAACCGCTGGCTAAAATCATTGCATTTGCGGATGCCGAGCAGGAACCCAAATGGTTTACCACTACCCCGGCGAAAGCGGCTCCCAAGGCGCTCAAACGTGCCGGCATGGAACTCAAGGACATCGACTACTTTGAGGTGAATGAGGCTTTTGCGGTGGTGCCGATGGTTTTTAATCAAATCCTGGGCGTAGATGAAGCCAAAGTAAATGTTTTTGGCGGCTCGGTTTCGCTGGGTCACCCGCTGGGTGCTTCGGGCGCGCGCATCGTTACCACGCTGAACAACGTGTTGCACAACAACGGCGGCTCGGTAGGTATGGCGGCGATTTGCAACGGCGGGGGCGGCGCTTCAGCAATTATCATTGAAAAAGTTTAACTTCTTCTATCCTATAAAATTGCATGAACTTCCGATGGATATGATGCTGTCGGAAGTTTTTATTTTATAAAATTGGGTAAATGATAATTGAAAAGTTATTAAATAAAAAAAGTCCCCCTTCTAATTAAAGAAGAGAGACCATCCCAAAAACCGATTTAAGTATACACTTGAAAACGGCTCTTGTGAATCACATACAATCCAATCGCCTTAACTATAAAATATCATATTGCTTCTTAGTGTACTAAACAAAACCATTTTGTATAGGACAAAAAGATCGCAGTTTATCTTGTTGTACAGATGACCTGTTGCAATCCGAATTGTGAATAGGTTTGAAATAAATCAGGGATAGCTTCTCACGAATCGATAAAAGAGCATCATTGGAATAATTCCAACGACTACCATTTACACTGGTATCGGATTATAATGATCACCTTTTTTAAAAGCATTGTCAAAATGCTAAACGGGGTTTAGCGGTATTGCTCAATAGCCTTTCTCTGTCGCTCTTTTAAAAAATCCGGAATCTTTACATCCTGATGCGGATGAGTTGGAACGTGGTGCCTAAGCTTCGATGGTAGAAATTTGTACGGCTAGATCAAATGCCGAAGAATTACCAAAATTTGTGAAGTGTAGGTCGTTCATGGATTACGGATTATAATTTGTTATTTGTTGGAGTTTACCTCCTTTTTGTTCCTACAAAGATATGGGAATGACATATAAAATGCATACCCTATTCATGGTATTTTATAAAATCTTTTTGTTATAGAATGCCCGAAAACAAAGAGCCTCTTTAAGAGCAAACTGTAAAGAGGCCATCCCAAAAACCTGTTGTTATAGGATATCTTTTCTTTGATAAAGAAATACTCCGGGCTAGATAATGTTATTGATAAAAATTACCAAAACATTTACCTTCTGTCCCGTTTATTAATATCCTTTATCAATATCTGCCTTTTTCTTATCAAAAGTCAGCATCACAGTTATTTCATGCGAACCAGTGTTAAACTTCTGGAAACGCTGGAACGAAACATCGTAAGAATAATATACATTGAAATTGGAGAGTTTCGCACCAAGCAAAACGCCCAGCGCGCCGAGCGTACGGTATGAAACACCGGTAATCAGTTGCTCATCGAGGAAGCCGGCCTTCAGGTTGATATCTACCTGCGAGGGAGCATCTTTCACCTTACGCGCCATCACCGAAGGTTCAAGCGTGAAATTCAGGTCTGAAACATCAAACTGGTGCCCCAAAAAGAAGGTATAATATTGCAGGTTTGACTGATTGGCACTGCTTACTACACCATCGAGGCGAGTCTGGATCAGGTTGACAAATGACAAACCCAGGCGCGTATTTTCACGAATGCTACCAAAAACACCGACGGAAGCGTCAAAATCACGTCTGCCATCCAGGTTTTCTTCCACTACATTATCACCGGGCTGGTAAAAATTACCACCCGTAATTGCATTATCCAGCATCAATTGCTGGTAAGCCGCAGAAAAACCGGCGGCCATGCGCACATTTTCACCGAGATTAAACTTGAAAGCCCAGTTTAACTGCCCTTTCAGGCGAGTCATTTTCGCAGCCGTTTCGGAGGTTACGCCAATACCGATGCCAAAGCTTTTGGCGATCGGTCCGTTAAACTGTGCCCCGAAGGTTTGCGGTGCATCAGGGAAGCCTGCCCATTGTGCGCGCGCGTTGAACTGCAACTGGAAATTATCATTAAAACCTGCTGCTGCCGGATTGATTAAAACCGGCGTGATGTGATAATGTGTGAAAATGGCTTCATCCTGAGCCTTTACAACCTGGAGAATCGCCAATAGAGGTATGAGTAGAAGTAATTTTTTCATATCGGAATCGGTTGATGGTTTAGAAATTAGTTTTTGGAAAGCGGTGCGCCCGCGCGAAGCAGGCACACCTTGGGTTTATTAATTATCTCTTAGGATTGTCAGCGATCCTTTACGTTGTATCAAATTTCCATCTACATCTATATACTCGATCACGTAATAGTAAGGTCCTTCCGGAAGCAGCTCGCCGCTCTGGGTAGTCCCCCCCCAGTTGTTGTCATAATTGTCCGCTTCAAAAACCAGTTGGCCCCAACGGTTGTACACTTCGAGGTGATTACCGGGGAAGTTTTCAATACAATTGATCAGGAAACGGTCGTTCAAGCCATCGCCACCATCACTGTTAGGCGTCATTACAGCACTGGCTTCGATACAAGGATAGCGGTCATCCTCCACCAAACCACGCACCATTTCACTTGTAGAACATCCTCTGCTATCGGTTACCCTTACAAAATAAGGACCAGGGCAAAGGTTAGTAATTGTCTGTTGATTCTGGTTCGGGAAAGAATTCCACTGGTAGGTGTAAGGTGCGGTTCCGCCTTCTACAATTGCGGTAGCCTTTCCGTTACATCCGTCAGATGCGCCTTCGGTTTGAACCTGTACCTGAATTGGCTTGGGTGCATCCAGCGTAATGGACTTTGAAACAGTACAATTATTGGCATCCGTAACCGATACCATGTAAGTACCTGCTGACAGGAATGCCAGGCGTGGTCCGTTTGTGCCATTACCCCAAAGGTAAGTGTAAGGTCTGCCCATTGCGCCACCTACGGCACTTACGATGATCTCACCGTCTTTATTGCCAACGCAAGAAATTTCTCTAATGCTGGCGTTTACTTCAATAGTATCCGGAGGTAGTACTTTGATTTCGGTTGTTTTTTTACAACCCAAACCATCGGTTACAATGACCTCATACGTTCCGGCACTTGCGTTGTTCAGCACAGGCGAAGTATTGCTCAAAACATTACCGCCACGTTTCCACTGGTAAGTATAATTACCTTGTCCGCTTCTGCCAATCGCCTCAATAATACCATCTGTAGCATTCGGACAGCTCAGGTCAAAGCCATTATAATCGGAAATAACTTCCACTTCTGCCGTCAAATTTGATATAGAACCAACCGTAAACTGACGGACAAGTGTGTTGCCGGATTGCTCGGTAACGCGAACGGTATATATACCAGGCGCTACATTCACCAGGCTATCGGCAGTAGAAATCACCTCGTTATTGGCATTGCGCCAAGAGTAGGTATAAGGCGTGCCGCCACCTGCGATATTCAGTTTTACCTTGCCGTTTCCGTCTTGCGGACATTGCGCATTGGTCACCTGTCCACTTACTTTGAAAGTATTGACCGTTACGCCCGGGAATGTCTTAATACAGCCCTTTGAATCGCGCACAGTTGGCACAAATGTCCCTTCGCAAAGATTGATGATTTGCGTACCCGTACCGGTATTTGGTGCGTTCCACTGTACTAGATAATCAGGGCTACCACCCGAAAGCGTAATCGAAATTCTACCCGTACACCCTGAGTCTTCGATATCATGTGTTACAGTTACGCCCGTTATTTGGATTGGCGTAGGTTCTGCGATCGTAGCATTATCTATAATTCTTTGTCCAGCGCCATCGGTCACGCTGTACATGATCTGACCGCCAGGCAGGTTGTTTCTGGAAACATTGCCATCCATACTTTGAAGAGAAGGTCCATCGCTAAACACCACTGTATAAGGGGTTCTTCCACCTTGTATATTAAAGCTGATAGAACCATCTGCAGCGCCGGCACAAGTCACCGGTGTCACTTGCTTATTCGCGATTGACAAAGGAATAGATTGCTCGGGAACATTGAAACACTGATTCGTCGTACAATTTTTGTTATCTGTGACCGTCACGCAGTATTGGCCTTGCGCGAGGTTATTGATCGTTGCCGTGGTTCGGTTATTGCTCCAGTTATAAGTATAAGGCGTGTTGCCACCGCTTACATTCAGCGCGATTGAGCCATTGCTGGCGCCGGCTGTTGCTTCTGTAACATTTGCAGATATCTGGATCGGTGTTGGTGCCCCCACTTCATAGCTATTGGACAGCGAACAACCTTTTGAGTCAGATATAGTTACGCCATAATTGCCAACTGGCAAGCTGTTTTGGGCAGCTATATTATCCTGAAGAGATCCGCTCCAGTTATAAGAATAAGGTCCGGTACCGCCAGTTACTGCCAGTGAAATGCTTCCGGAGTTAGGACTTGTACAATCCACATTTTTTACCGTTGGCGTGACAGCTAAAGCTGCAGATGGCTGGGTAATCATATAAGAACCGGTAGCCGTTTGGCTATTGCCTGTATCCGTAACTGTTACCGAATAGCTACCTGCCGGCAGATTCGAAATATCCTGAGTAGTCGCATTATTACTCCAACGGTAAGTAAAATTACCTGTACCGCCTTGCACCTGAAGGTCGATGGCACCAGTTGAGCCGCCAAAGCAGTTGACATTGGTAACCACTGCCTGCCCCAAAGACAGCACCGCCTGCCCGATTGTCACCGTACCATTTTTCAGGTTATAGTTTACAGGATTTTCGTCTTTATCAAATACGTCGATTGGTGTTGGTGAACTTGCAAAATTGACGTTTGCAGTCGTTCCGTTTGCCCCAATTGCATTAAAACACATCTGGAAAAGCACCGATCCGTTGGGTCGAGTGACAGAAGCTAGTGAAGCGTCTGTCCAGACCAGAGTAATCGTACCCGGATTTGTCGGTTGCTGCGCTGCATTCGGAAGCCCGAAAATAAGGTCGTTGGGCAGTGTTTGTCCCTGAATTGAGACAAACTGGAGCTTGGCCGGGTCATAGGAAAAGCTCGTGCTAATCCCCAGAATGTTGACCATATTATCCGCTGTTACATCAAGACATACTTGTTGTCCGGATTGTACCGTTTTATCTCCTACTGACAATTTGAATTGTCCGCCGCCGCCGGTTGAGTTGATGGAAATGAGGCCATTTTTGGAGTTAAATGGAACATTATCGCCATTGGATTTGCGAGCTTCAAATGGAATCCGGTCATCCGAGAAATTGATGGATGCTGTTCCGCCACTAGCCAATACCGTGAAACATGCCTGGAAAATAACCGTGCCATCGGGCACCGTTGCGCCAAGCCCGTTCGAACTCCCCCATCCGCAGATAAGCCTCCCGGGTTGCACCGATGAAAAAGCATCGGCAAGCCCGGCCAGCGCAGGGCTCAGGTTACGTACCGAATCAAATCTCAATCTGGAAGGATCAAACAATAAATCATACTGCCATGAAATGATATCATTATGACCTTCTACCGAAACATTCACACAAACCTGCGTACCCGCATCAGCTGTTTTATCTTCTACCAGCATTCGGAAAGTATTTGAGTTTCCTCCGCCGGTCCCATTGATGGTGATGGTTCCGCTCTTACTGTTAAATGCCTGAATCTGACCTGCACCATTCCTGACCTCTATTGGTGTCGGGGTATCCACAAAACTTACGGTCGTGGTTCCAGTACCAATAGCATTGAAACATAACTGAAATATTTTTGTCCCATTCGGAATGGTCACCGAGTTGTTGCCAGGGTCATTCCAGGAAAAGGTCACCCTACCCGATGGGACGCTGCCCTCGCCTGGGAGCTTTATATTTTCAGACGTCAATCCCGACAAGTTATAATTGCCGGAAGACACAATCTGCAATTTGGCAGGATCGTATTGAATACTAAATTGTGCAATCAAAATATCTGTAAAGCCGTCGGCGGTTACATCCACGCATACTTGTTGTCCCTGTTGCACTGTTTTATCAGAAACAGAAAGCTTGAAAGGCGTAGGTCCGCCCCCACCACCATTAATGGTAATGGTAGCAGGTTGGCTGTTAAAGGTTAATGATGAGAAATTTGGGTCATAGACTTCGCTGTTAAGCGGATTGTTAGAAAAGGAAATTTGGGTAGAGGCAACACCCGGGTTTTGAAGTACGGTAAAGCAAACTTCAAAAATTGTGGCACCATCAGCCCGGGTTACCCCCGTAAAGGTGTTATCGGTCCAAAGCACAGTCACTTTACCCGGAGGTACATTACTTGTAATGTTTGGAGGCATAGCCGACTGTGGGATACCGAATGTAGTCTGGGTCGGTGGCGCCTGCATATCCGGAAGATTGATGTTACGGATAGTCGTAGGTGTCTCCGACGTTGATTGCAACCTCAATACCGACGGATCAAAACTGATCGTGTACTGAAAACCTCCAACCTGATTAAAGCCCGTTACTTTTACCGGCACACAAAATTGCTGCCCGGCATTAACGGTCTGATTATCCATGGAAAAGGTTACGGTTTGAGCTGTAGAGTAAGTAAAGCAGAATAGAAATCCTGCTACAAGGTATGTAATTATTCTATTCATCGCGCTCGGAATTTGGGACGTGAAAAAAAGCGTTTATACTAAAAGAAAATTAGTTTTTGAGTTACTGTGAAATCGGTTCCAATGAGTGAATATTGATAAGATCCTGGGCTGGGGAACATTTCCTTGGTTAACGTCAATGTATTTTCGCCACTCGTAAACACACGCTGCGATTCATATACTGTCTGCCCTTGCATGTTACGTATTACTAATTTTGCCTTTGTTGATTCCCTTAATTCAAATTGGATTTGGGTATAATCATGAAAAGGATTCGGATAACTATTTTTCACTTGTATTTTATGAGGAGCACTGTTGTAAATCGTCACTCCAGTTGCGCCGCGCACACTAATCATACCATTTTGAAATCTGGCGGGGATCGCATTAAAACTTGTATCAGCTACTTGTCTTATGGCTATATCATCTGTAAAAAGGAAAGGTGAAAAAGAATTGGAATGTCCGATAACCTCGAATTCTATTGAAAATAACGTGGTGCTATCACTTAGATTATTCCCCTTAAGTCCTGAATCCACCCATTGGAAAGTCAATATGCCATTTGAGGTTCTGGTTTCTCCAAAGCTTTCTATTTGAGCAGAATTTGAGTATATAAAATCTTTTATATTTCGATATTTCAACACTGTAGAATCCCAGTTCATTGTAAACTGAGCACCTACAATATTTTTGAAGTTTGCAACCTTAATATTTGCTTTATAATAGGTATATGGTTCTACTGTCTCTGTTGGAGCAATAATAGTGGTGAGGCTCTGCGCTTGCAAGAAAAGCGCCATAAATATAAATAAAACGCTTGAGAGGATAGCGCTTCCTATCTTTTTCATGGGATTACGGATTACTTGTTAACTTGCCAATTTCGCTGCAAGGTAATAAAAATTCTAAAACGTCGCAGCTTTCTAGTGCAAGTATTTTCCGGGATTAATAAAAAAAAAGAGGAGTGACTCCTCGAAAGAGTCACTCCTCATGGTTTTATCTTGATTACTCAATTACAACCATCTTCTTAGTAGCGGTAAATTCGCCACTTTGCAGGGT
>CAZGAU010000165.1:0-11373 GCA_964523725.1 uncultured Saprospiraceae bacterium | reverse complement strand
CCGATCCCGATGCTTACGAGCGGGCGAATTACATTCGGATATTGGAGCATGTAAAAGGTAGCTGAGCCGTGAAATAAAAAATATGTGATTTTAAACTAGGAGATTCCAGCCGCAGAGACATGAGCTTTGCGGCTTTTTTGTTAGCAAGCCTGCTCGAATACTCATTGCCCTGATTGTACACCACACACCGATCTTTTTTAGCTGACCAAAGACAGGAAGATGTTAGTCAGATTTTATTCAATATCAAAAATGACATCTTATTTACACCCAAGATTGATTTCCATGTAAAAACAAGGCTGCATCATATCATAATTTGGTGTTTTCTCGTCGTAACTTGATAATTCGTGATCAACATCTCATTTTTCGTCGTCAACAATTAACTTTTCGTGATCGACATATCATTATACGAAGTCAACATATGATATCCGCTAATGCCCCGGAGAAGTTTTCACCTGAAATTCGCCTTTTTTCACCTTAAATTGCCCGTAGTTGATGACAAAACATGAAGCGTGCATCACGAAATATCATGTGTCGACGAGCAAATATCATATGTACACAAGAAAAAATGATATGTCGACGAGCAAATATCATATGTTGAGCAGAAAATATCATGTGCGGACGACGAAAAATGGCATGGTGAGGAGGAAGAATCCATTTCTTCCCAAAAAACTGGGTGAGTAAGGTTATTGAAATAAATGATACGAAAAGGATAGCCAAGTTAAAAGCAACGAAAACCTGTTCATCTGAGAAATTTTTGGTAAAATGTAGAAACTTAATATTTGGTTAACCGTAAAAGAGAAAATAAGAGAATTTGCGAGATTCGAGAAAAGGGTATAATTTTAATTTCGCAAATTCAATAATTAGTCTTAAAAATAAAAGAGACACTATGATTGAAATTAGTACTGAATTTTTATCTCCTGATCTATTGCAGGAAATAAAGAACCTCCAAGATGAAATTGAGGAGTTTAGGGCACAACCATTAGATGAAATCGCAGTTGAAAAACTAAGAGAGCATTTTCGCACTCACCATATTTACCATAGCTCTGGCATTGAAGGCAATAGGCTTACTTTACAAGAAACTTCTTTAGTATTAAAGGAAGGAATTGATATTTCAGGAAAACCATTAAAAGACAGTATTGAAGTAAAGAACCTCGGATTGGCTTTCGATTTTCTTTATGAACTTATAGCGGCGGACGTTGAAATCACTGAAAATTATTTAAAACAGATACATAGTCTAATAATTGGTGAAGATCCTTCTAAAAGTCCAGGAGATTATAGAAGTATTGGGGTTGTGATAACAGGCTCAGAACATATCCCTCCTGAACCATTTGAGGTTCCTATTAGAATGAGAGAGCTATTTGAATGGATAAAGGCAAATGAAAATGAAAACCCAATTATTTTAGGTGCAATTGCGCATCATGAATTGGTAAAGATACATCCATTTAAAGATGGGAATGGTAGAACCGCAAGACTATTACTGAATTTGATACTTCTTAAAAGAGGATTTCCAATTTGTAATATTAAAAGGAGCGAAAGACCAGATTATTATAATGCTCTAAGTTTGGCTGATGCAGGTGAATACGGCCCAATAATTGAAGTAGTCGCAAGAAATTGTTCTGAGTTGTTTGCTGAATATACAAGAGTGAGAGATGAATCTAATAGACTTAAGGATTGGGCAAAAAGGATTGGCGCTAAGGATACACAACAAAGACTTGCTAAACACAAAGCGGAATTTGAATTATGGTTGAATAAAGTTAATCAAATTAAGCTTGAATTTAAGCAAGCTGTTTCAGTGATTGACGAAAGTGTAGAAACTTATTATGTCAGTTTTTACGAATATCCCCAGATTAACTTTGAGAAGTACCAACAACTCAAAGAGAAAGGTGTAGCTCCAAGTACTAATTTTTTTTCTATAAGATTTCATAATAACGATACTAATCGGATTATTGCTACATTTATGTTTAGGTTTTTTAGACAAAATAGTAAATATCCTCGAACTCCAAATGCAATTCCATTGGAACTAAACTATTATGATGAAGAATCTAAAGATTTTAGATTTATTGGTTTTTCAGACTTTGCTGGTTCAATATCATTGAGAGCATTTTATGTGTCCACAAATGGCCAAATAATTGTTAGATATGCAAATTGCGATAAGAATAATCCCAATTGGGAGAAGGATCATGAAGATGAAAGACTTTCCGATGTAGTTCAGAAGTTTTTTGAAAATGTTTTTTCATCAGTGCTTGGTGTAAGATAGAGCATTATCAATCATCCACAAAAAAAATCCGCCCCGGATGCTCTATCCAGGGCGGTACTACTTAATGCATGAAAGTATTTCTAATCAACTATTGCTTCGCTTCAATGACGGCTTGAGCCGCAGCCAGCCGTGCGATGGGTACGCGGAACGGTGAACAGCTTACGTAATCCATCTTCTGTTTGTGGCAGAACTTCACGCTATCGGGGTCGCCGCCGTGCTCACCGCAAATGCCCACCTTGAGGTTGGGTCGCGTGCTGCGTCCGCGTTCGATACCGATTTTGATGAGCTCGCCTACGCCGTCCTGATCCAGGGTTTGGAATGGGTCGGCCCGCAGGATTTTCTGATCGAGGTAGTTCGGCAGGAACCCGCCAATGTCGTCGCGGCTGAAGCCAAAGCTCATCTGCGTGAGGTCATTGGTACCAAAGCTGAAGAATTCGGCTTCGATGGCCATGTGGTTGGCTTTGAGCGCGGCGCGCGGGATTTCGATCATGGTACCGTAAGCAAAATCGATCTTGGTTTTACAAGCTTTCTGGCACACTTCGGCATAAACCTTGTCCACGATGGCGCGCTGATGCTTGAGTTCGTTCACCGAGCAGGTCACCGGAATCATGATTTCCGGGAAGACTTTTTTACCGGCTTCGCTTAGTTCGCAAGCAGCTTCCAGGATGGCGCGAATCTGCATCTCGGTAATCTCAGGATAGCTGATACCCAGGCGTACCCCGCGGTGACCGAGCATCGGGTTGTTTTCGTGCAAAGCGAGAACGCGCTTTTTCAATAGGTTCAGGCTAATGCCCAATTCCTTGCTCAGCAATTGCAACTTCGCTCTGTCATGCGGTACGAATTCATGCAATGGCGGGTCGAGCAAGCGAATGGTTACGGGGAAGCCGTCCATGATGCTCATCGTTTCCTTGATGTCTTTTTTGACATAAACAAAGAGGTCGTCCAGTGCCTGGCGGCGTTCGGCTTCGTTTTTGCTCACGATCATCTTGCGCAGCAGGAACAAAGGTTCTTCGCTGCCTTCGCCATAAAACATATGCTCGGTGCGGAATAAACCAATACCCTCCGCGCCAAAGCGCAGCGCCTGGAAGGCATCCTTCGGGGTATCGGCATTGGTGCGCACTTTAAGCACTTTCACCTCGTCCACCAGTTTCATCAGCTCTTTGTAAGATTTGTTATCGTCAATATCCACATCTACCAGCGGGAGGCTGCCTTCGTACACCAGACCTCTGGTCCCGTTGAGGCTGATCCAGTCGCCTTCACGAATCGTAATGCCGTTATTGGCTTTGAAAGATTTATGATCGGTACCGATTTCAATATCGCTGCAACCCACGATACAGCACTTACCCCAGCCCCGTGCCACGAGCGCCGCGTGCGAGGTCATACCGCCCTTGCTGGTCAAAATAGCCTGCGACATATACATGCCGTCCACGTCTTCGGGGGAAGTTTCTTCGCGCACCAGAATGACGCGCTCACCTTTGCTCGCCCATTCTACGGCGGTTTCGGTGGAGAATACCACGCGACCTTTAGCGCCGCCGGGGCCTGCCGGCAAACCTTTGGCAATCGGTGTAGCGGCCTGCTCGGCTTTCATATCCAGCATCGGGAGGAGGAGTTCCACCAATTGGTTTGGACCAACGCGCATAATGGCGGTTTCACGATCAATCAAACCTTCCTTGTACATTTCGGTGGCCATGCGCACGGCAGCAACGCCATTGCGTTTGCCCACACGGCATTGCAGCATGTACAGCTTACCTTTTTCGATGGTAAACTCGATGTCCTGCATGTCTTTGTAATGCGTTTCCAGGCGTCTCTGATATTCATCTAATTCTTTATATATCTCCGGCATAAGCGACTGTAAGGTCGGCAAATGCTCACTCTGCGCGTTTTTGGAATAATCGTTGATTGGCGCCGGTGTGCGGGTACCTGCGACCACGTCTTCGCCCTGCGCATCGATGAGGTATTCACCGTAGAAATGATTGGCGCCGTTGCCCGGGTTGCGCGTGAAAGCCACACCGGTAGCACAATCGCTGCCCATATTACCAAACACCATCGCTTGCACGTTCACAGCGGTACCCCATTCATCCGGGATTCTTTCGATGCGGCGATATTCGATCGCACGTTTACCGTTCCAGCTAGCAAAAACTGCGCTGATACCACCCCAAAGCTGCTGCATCGGATCTTCCGGGAAGGGCTTGCCCAGTATTTTCTCGACGGTTTGTTTGAAGACGACCACCAGTTTTTTCAGGTCATCCACCGTAAGTTCGGTATCAATGACATAACCTTTTTTATGCTTGACGGCTTCCAGTTTTTCATCCAAAACCTTGCGGATGCCCTTGCCATTCTTCACTTCCACGCCTGCGGCTTTTTCCATTACCACATCGGCATACATCATGATCAGACGACGGTAAGAATCATAAGCAAAACGCTCATTCCCGGTTTGTTGGATCAAACCTTTGATTGTTTCGTCATTCAAACCAATGTTCAGCACGGTATCCATCATACCCGGCATGGAGCGACGCGCACCCGAGCGCACCGACAGCAGCAAAGGATTCTCCACATCGCCAAATTTCTTGCCCATCAGTTTTTCAATCTTGGTCAGGGCAGCATTTACTTCTTTTTCCAGGGATTCGGGATATTGGCGATCATTGGAATAGTAATGCGTACACACCTCGGTGGTCACGGTGAACCCCGGCGGAACCGGCAGCAAAAGCTCAGGGTGCCCGGCCATTTCAGCCAAGTTGGCGCCCTTACCGCCCAGCAGGTTCTTCATCGATTCATTGCCATCGGCTTCTCCCCCGCCGAAGCTGTACACATGCTTGGTTGCGACTGCAATATCTTTTGTCATAACGCTAGTGTTTATTGTAGAAATTCAATTCTAATCAGGTACAAAAACACTGCAGAGTTAAGGACTTTTTGACACCAAGCCAGTGACAGGCGTCAGTTGGCAGCCTGATTTTTGTCAGTTGCAAAGCCAAGTGAGCCAGGGCATCGTAAAATCTTTGATTTTTCAAATTTTAAATATGCCCGATGATGCTTATCTTTAAGAGCTTTGATCAGCATGATTTCGACATTTTAAAACAGCAGGAAAGCAGCGCAAATACTGGTTCTTGTAGAACTTAGCCGACTGCTCCTGTAAACTGCAAACTTCAAGGAAATGCCTTTCGTCCTATTTGTTGCGCCAAATTTTACCGAAAACGCCCTGCGCTTTATCCGTGCATTTGCAGGGCTACCCGATGTAACGCTGGGATTACTCTCGGAAGAACCTATGCATTTATTGCCTCAGGAATTACAAGGACAAATCAGCATACATCGACAGTTGAAAAGTGTGTATGATCCGGAGGCTTTAACCGGCATTGCTCAAATCCTGGCTCAGGAATTTGGAAAAGTACATCGTATCATCGGGGCAGTAGAACAACTACAGGTTCCCATCGCGCAAGTACGCGAGCGCCTGGGCATCGAAGGTATGCATGTGGAAACGGCTTTGAACTTCCGGGATAAAGCAAGAATGAAAAGCCTGCTACGCGAAGCCGGACTTCCCTGTGCCCGCCACCGCTTGGTGTCCAACCTAACTGAGGCGAGAGCCTTTGCTCAGGAAGTCGGTTTTCCATTAATTGTAAAACCCCCGGATGGCGCGGGCTCGCTCTCCACGTTTAAGGTAAGAAGCTCCGCGACGCTGGATCAGGCGCTGAAACTTCTGAATGTAAACCCTGAACAACGGGTGCTGCTGGAAGAGTTTGTAGTAGGCTCCGAACATTCCTTCGATACTTTTTCGCTGAACGGCCAACATGTTTTTCACTCGCTGACGCATTACTACCCCAATCCGCTGGAAGTGATGCAAGAGCCCTGGATTCAGTGGCAGGTGGTACTGCCCAAAGAAGTGGACGCGCGCCAGTACGACGACATTCGGCACTGTGCTTTCAAAACGCTGGATGTGCTGGGCATGCAGACGGGTTTCAGTCACCTGGAATGGTTTCGCCGCAAGGACGGAAGCATTGCTATTTCGGAGGTAGCGGCACGGCCGCCGGGCGCGCAGTTTCCCACGCTGATTTCCAGAGCCCATAATTTTGATGCGCTGGCCGCATGGGCGCGCCTGATGGTGTTTGGAAAATTTGATCCGCCCAAGCGCAAATACGCCGCCGGCGCTGCTTACCTGCGCGGGCAAGGACAGGGGCGGGTGCTGGCCATTCACGGACTGGACCTGCTGGAAAAGGAAATCGGGCATCTGGTGACGGATGTCAAACTGCCGCAAATCGGGCAGGAGGCGATGCCAAGTTATGAAGGTGAAGGCTATATTATTATAAGGCACCCAAAAACAGCAGTAGTACGGCAGGCTTTGCAGCGGATTGTGTCGGTGGCGAGGGTGCAGTTGGGTTAAATTAATGTTCAAGAGTTTGAGGATTGAAAGTTCAAGGTTCAATGAAGCAACTAAATAAAAAATAATTTTTAATAAAAATGTTACATAAACATTTTTTTATGTCCATGATTTGCGTTGAGGTGGATCGGTAAATTTTGAGCCTGCATTTTTATTTCTACCTAAACAGAAGTAACAATCGTTGTTTATTCTGATAATCAAGCAATTAAAACTTGATTTATTTTGTAATAAAATCAGGATTTTACATTAATCTTTTGTTAAAAACTTATATAATTTTTATTACCGGCAAAAAATGTCTATCTTACCGCAAAAGGTGATTTAATCTCATTAGTTTGAAAGTTTTTCTTCTTCCTACCATATTTGGTCAGATCTAAAAATTTACTTACTAATCGATTTATTACTTAATATCCGGATGGATATTTACCTTTTCACTGCTTATTAAGCAGATATTTATTTTTTTATTAAATTTTTATTATGAATATTTTTATTGCAAAATTAAACTCTAGTACCCAAGGCGAAGACCTGAGAGAAGTATTTGAAGAATTTGGCGATGTATCTTCCGCCAAAGTGATTATGGATCATTACACCGGCCGCTCGAAAGGCTTTGGTTTTGTGGAAATGGATGATGATCAGGCAGCTATGGCTGCAATTGACGAACTCAACGAATCCGTTGTAGATGGCAATGCTATCGTTGTGAAAAAAGCGCGCCCGAGAGGCGAACGCAGTTCATACGACAGGAGCCAGAATTACAACAGCAGATGGTAATCACAAAGAAAAGAGGGAATTTCACCCTCTTTTTTATTTCTCTTTATACAGGATCAATATTTATTTTTTAAACCTTAAAAACATTATATGCTAATTGTAAATGTAAAAGATGGCGAAGGCATCGACCGCGCCTTAAAAAGATACAAACGAAAACACCGTCAAGTCGGCTTAATTAAAGAGCTTAGATCAAGACAGCACTTTACCAAGCCCTCCGTAAAACGCCGGAATGAACTCTTGAAAGCAGAATACATGGAGAAAAAAGCCAGAGACGAAGATCCGACGACGATGTGAGGCATTGCCCTGACTTGAATGAATAAAAACCAGAAAACAGCTCCGGGCGTACTGCGACGGAGCTGTTTTTTTTATGCCAAAAGCTGATATACAATCAAACTGCTGAGATAGGCCAAAACGCTCATGAACGTAAACTGAATGACAGGCCATTTCCAGCTATTGGTTTCCCGCTTTACTACCGCCAGGGTGCTCATGCACTGCATGGCAAAAACATAGAAAATCAGCAGGGATAGCGAGGTTGCCATGGTATAGATTGGTTTGCCGGTCACTGGATGTCGTTCTTTCGCCATTTTATCGTGAATGGAATATTCGTCATCCGCACTACCAATGCTATAAATCGTAGCCATCGTACCCACAAAAACTTCGCGCGCAGCAAAGGAGGTGATCAGTGCAATCCCAATTTTCCAGTCAAAACCAAGCGGCTCAATCGCCGGCTCAATCGCTTTGCCCAGGATACCCGCATAGGAAGCTTCAATCTGGCGGGCAGCGACCAAATCTTCCACGGCGTTAGCATCCAGGTCTTTTTCAAAAGCTTCTATTTTTGCTTGTGATTCTGCATCTGCCATGCGGCCGGGAGGTCCGAAACTCGCCAATGCCCAGAGTATGATTGAAATAACGATGATAATTTTTCCCGCTTCGGTGACAAAAGATTTTACTTTTTCCCAAACCGTAAATCCGATATTGCGCATCACTGGGGTTCGATATTCGGGCAATTCCAGCATCAGATAGCTGTGATCTCTGGATTTGAGTATAAACTTGAAAACCAAAGCAGATATCGCCACGCCAAAAATTCCAAGTAAATAAAGTCCCATCATAGCCAGCCCCTGCCCCCAGCCACTCAGTGCCCCGGCGGGCACCACAAAGCCAATCAGCACAATATACACGGGAATGCGCGCCGAACAACTGATCATTGGTGTCACCATAATGGTAATCAACCTTTCTTTCCAATTGCCGATCGTACGGGTACTCATAATCGCCGGAATTGCACAAGCACCGCCGGAAATCAGGGCTACTACGCTCCGGCCGTTCATACCAAAAAACTGCATCACCCGATCGAAAATAAAGGCGACCCGCGCCATGTAACCAACTTCTTCCAGCAAGGAAATCAAGAGAAACAGAATGGCGATTTGAGGAATAAAAACCAATACGCCGCCTAGCCCCGCCAGGATACCATCCGCGATGAGGCTGGAAAGCCAGCCCGAACCGAGGGCGTATTTCACCCAATTCCCTGCTTCTGCGAAAATAAATTCGATCCAGTCCATCGGGTAGGTTGCCCAACTGAAAATCGCCTGGAAAACCAGGATCATCAAAACAAAGAAAATCAGCGGCCCCGCGATGCGGTGAGTCAGAATATTGTCGAGTTTTTCGGTTAACGTATTGCTACTGCGGCGTTTGCCTTTGCGCAAAGCGGTTTGTACGATGGGGGTAAAAATATCGTAGCGCAGCATAATTTCATCTACCTGTTGGCGGAGACTCACAAAGCCCGATTCTTGCACCCGCTCACCAATTATTTGTTTTTGCGACTCCTTTAAAAAGGGAAGCCATTGATAATGATGCGCCAGCAACATCGCCTGGAAATCGGTTCCGGCATCTGCAACCTCAGCGATGGAGCGGGCGATGCGTTTTTCTTTTGCATCAAACTGGAAAAATAATTTGCTATTGACAGGATTATGCTGCGAATGCTCGAGCATCACCAGAAACATTTCCTTCTTCAACCGGTCGAACCCGGCGCCAGTGCGGCCACTGATGGGCACGACCGGAGTTTTGATTTCATTCGCCAGGTAATCGGCGTCTATCTCAATGCCTTCCTTCTCCGCCTGATCGGCCATATTGAGCGCCAGAATAACCGGCAACCCAAGATCCTTTACCTGCGTGAATAAAAGCATATGTTTTTCCAGTCGATTTACATCTGCCACGTAAATGACGGCATCGGGATAATTTTCGTCCTTGGGGTTGGTAAATGTTTGTACGACAATCCGTTCGTCCTGCGAGGTAGGATAAAAACTGTAAATGCCGGGGAAATCGATCAGCGTTACTTCGCGTTTGCCTTCGAGTTGTACCTTGCCCAGCTTTTTATCGACGGTGACACCAGGGAAATTGCCCACTTTCTGGCGCATACCCGTGAGCTGATTAAATACGGTAGATTTACCGGAGTTGGGATTACCGACTACCGCAAAAGTGAAGTTTTTTTTCTCGACGTTGGGGTGCTGTGTGTTCACTTCAGAAGAATACATGCTGCTTCCTGCTTCCGCAAAGCCAAATAATTATTGTCCACCTTAACGACTATGCCGCCACCAAACGGGGCTTCCCGCACTACTTCCAGCCGGCTGCCCGGCAGGATGCCCATTGCCAGGAGCTTACTGCCAATCTGTTCATTGGTAAACTGAGCTACAATGCCCGCCATACCAACTTTTACAATTGACGCTTGCTTGCTTGTTATATTTGAAATTGCGACCACAACGCTTATTTTGATTTAATCTAAATAATTACACAAATTTAACACCAAATTAGATTGCTTGTTGCCACCGGGCAGTGATAATTGTCACTTGCTATAAAAATTTACCTAGTTTTGACTACTGCATACCTAACGTTAGGTATTGTTTTCTTTTTTAATAGAAAAAATGAAATGCAAAATTATAACAGGCAACCCAAGAATCGCTATATTTTCGATAGTTTTTATAAACCAGAAGACGAATGCAAACCTTTTCCTTTTCCGTTTCCAGTGAATTGAATGCCCCCAAAGAACAGGTCTGGCGGGATATACTTGATATGAAAAAGATCAATGATGAGCTTTTTCCATACGCACGCATGACTTATCCGAAAGACAAAAATTTGACGCAACCTCTTGAAATCAAACAGGTTTTGTTCGGCAGCTGGATTTTGCTTTTTGGGGTGATTCCTGTCGATCAACATTTTCTACGTTTTGAAGAAGTCAACGAGGGTGAAGGTTTTCACGAATATTCCTACTCGATCATGCATCATTTCTGGCGGCACAAGCGCAACCTGGAAGCCAAAGGAAGAAAGACAATTCTCACGGATGAGGTAGAATTTGCTCCACAAGCTACTATGCTCGGTCCACTGATGAAGGAAGCGTACAAGCTGGTTTTCCGCAACCGTCACCGGCGACTCCGCAAACGCTACAATCAGTTCAATGAGCAGTCCAACTCATCGGCGCTGGCGTGAAATGCCAACTCCAGATCCAGCGAGTGCGCCCGGCGCATGTACGATGCCATAATCTCTGCGATGCGGCGCGAATGACAAATCTTTACCGGTACTCGTGTGAAAGAAAACGGATGCTCGAGGTCAATAAAAATGAGATACACCACCCAGGCGCCATCTCTGTACACAATGTCCTGCTCTACAATGCTAAGTTCTTGTTCCGGTTTGACAACCGGAGTTTTGAAATCTTCCAGATCTGCCGCACGCTCCTGAGTATATTGATTTTCTATAAATTGGGCGATCAGGTCGCCATAATCCATTGTTTGCTGTGTTCCGTCCATCTCTGCGCTATATTTTATTAAATCAGAGACAAAAATAAGCATAAAAAGTTTATTTGGACTAATTCAAAATAATTTGATTGATCAAAAAACTACCGGTTCCAACTACAAAGGACATTGTATTATATATGCTAAATATTAGATTTTATACGGAATAAGAAATTAAGTTGCGGCATTTGAGTCGAAAGTTGTGC
>CAZGAU010000164.1:0-11439 GCA_964523725.1 uncultured Saprospiraceae bacterium | reverse complement strand
CCTGATATTCCAAAAAGAAATTATTCGAACGATTTTTCGCTCTGCGTTGTTGACAATCAGGCAAATGAGTAGCCTTTTTTGTAATTTTGCAATCCGATTGGAAAAAGTCTGAATAAAAATTATGTTTCCGAAATACGATGTGATAGTAGTGGGCGCCGGACATGCCGGCTGTGAGGCAGCGGTAGCAGCGGCAAATCTTGGTTCTAAGGTTTTGCTGGCCACGATGAACATGCAAACCATCGCACAGATGTCGTGCAATCCCGCAATGGGCGGCGTGGCAAAGGGGCAGATCGTACGTGAAATTGACGCTTTGGGCGGCTATTCGGGCATCGTGACCGATCATACGATGGTGCAGTTTCGCATGCTGAACCGCTCGAAAGGCCCGGCAATGTGGAGTCCGCGCGCGCAGAGCGACCGGGCACAGTTTGCCCATAAGTGGCGCATGATGCTGGAAGCCCATCCGAATATCGATTTCTGGCAGGAGATGGTGGTTGGTATAACAGTTAAAGGTGGACGGGTGACCGGTGTAAGAACTAGCATGGGCCTGGAGATTGAAAGCAAATCGGTGGTTTTGACCAATGGCACGTTTTTGAATGGCATTATTCATATTGGCGAAAAACAATTTGGCGGTGGCCGCGCCGGCGAGAAAGCAGCGAAAGGTATCACCGAGCAGTTGATTGAACTGGGTTTTGAATCGGGGCGCATGAAAACGGGTACACCCCCGCGGGTAGATGGCCGCTCGCTCGATTACAGCCGCATGGAAGTACAGCCAGGGGATGAAAATCCCAGCAAATTCTCTTATACTGATACGCCGGAGCTAAAGGAACAACTGCCTTGCTACATTACTTATACTAATGAGGAAGTGCACGAGCTGCTGAAAACAGGTTTTGACCGCTCACCCATGTTCAACGGGCGGATCCAGGGCCTGGGGCCGCGCTATTGCCCTTCTATTGAAGATAAAATCAACCGTTTTGCAGATAAAGACCGGCACCAGTTATTTGTAGAACCGGAAGGCCGGGATACCATTGAAATCTATGTCAACGGTTTTTCTACTTCCTTGCCGGAAGATGTGCAATATAAAGCCTTGCGCCAGGTGCCGGGCTTTGAGAATGTGAAAATGTTCCGCCCGGGATATGCGATTGAATACGACTTTTTCCCGCCTACGCAATTGGATTTGACCCTGGAAACGAAGTTGGTAAAAAACCTTTTCTTCGCCGGTCAGATCAATGGTACCACAGGTTACGAAGAAGCTGCCTGCCAGGGGATGATCGCCGGGATCAATGCGCATCAAAGCATCAATGAGCTGGAGCCCTTTATTCTCAAGCGTTCGGAAGCTTATATTGGCGTGTTGATCGATGATTTGGTCAACAAAGGCACCAAAGAACCTTACCGGATGTTTACCTCGCGTGCGGAGTACCGAATTTTACTGCGACAAGATAATGCCGACATTCGCCTCACGCCGCTGGCGCACAAACTGGGCATTCGCGGTACGGAAGAACGCATGGAACGTGTGAAAGCCAAGATTAACGCTGCAGCTGCGATTGAAAAATATTTTGAAGAAACCAGCGTAGCGCCGGAAGACATCAATGCCTATCTGGAAAGCAAGGATAGTGCGCCGCTTCGCCAGAAAGTGAAGCTGCATGGGGTTTTGCTGCGCCCGAATATCGGTATGGAGGATTTGCGAATCGTTTTGACAGAATTAAATAATTTCCTCAATCAGTACGATAGAGAGTTTGTCGAGCTGGCGGAGATCAACATGAAATACGAAGGCTACATCCGGCGCGAACAGGAACTCGTGGACAAAATGAACCGCCTGGAAGAGGTACGTTTGCTGGAAAATTTCGATTATTCCAAGCTCGTCTCACTCTCTGCGGAAGCACGTGAGAAATTGAATCGTATTAAGCCACGTACCATCGGGCAGGCCAGCCGTATCAGCGGGGTCACCCCGGCGGATGTAAGCGTGCTGCTGGTGCATATGGGGCGGTAGAAAATTTTCAGGGAAAACATTAAATATTATTCCAATTGAGCCAATAATTTATGGATGCGCCGTTTTTCTTTGCCATAAAAAGCACCCATTCCCAGAAAACCCAAAATGATCAATTTGAACAAGAAGCCTCGATAAAGTGCCATTGGATTGATCAAACTAGCCAGGATATTAAGCAATAAGTAAAAAACCAGCGCCAGCGCAAATGCCTCAAATGGATTCTTCGTACTGAGCACTACCGCAAAAACAAGTACCAGGATTACAAATAGTTGCAAAAGCATTAAGGACAGTTCTGATGCCTTAGCGATAGAGGCTCCTAAACCGATGAAATGTACCCCAATCAGAATCCAAAGGGCTATGCGCGCCCGTTTTATTTGTTTTTCGGATTCGGCGAGATCCCAAAGCAACTCTTTATGCTTCATTTCTTCCCGGGGCGTTCGCTCGCGTTTGAAATCTTGTGGATTGTCCAGAATGTTTTCATTCATGACCATGCAGGGTTTAATTCATAAATTGTGTAAAAGTTTGTGACTAAATTACAATTTCGCGTCCAATGTGCGGGCACTTTTTGGGGCAATGCATGTTAATTTTTTAGGTGAATCCAGTTTTTAAAATTTTTTGTTTTAAATTTGTTTTAGTTCAACACTTTACACAAAATATCTGTTTGGGCTTTTACGTTAAATATCACTGTTTTCAACAGATAAACCATGGCTGACAAACAAGGCTTTTCTCTAAATAAATTATTGGATCAATCCCGTGCTTTCGTTCAAAATCTCCCGGATCGGACAAAAGCTGCATGGCAGCAAACTAAAATCTGGCTGGGCAAATCCGCCAACCGGAAAAAGCTTTTTCAGTGGGGGGTAATGACCGCGGCCGGTGGCGTGGTGGTAATGTTTCTGCTCAGCGTGCTGGTGTACTTTGGTGCGTTTGGCAAGCTGCCGAGTTACAGTGATTTGAGAGATATCCGCAATTATACCGCTTCGGAGGTTTTTTCGGAAGATGGCCGAACTCTTGGCAAATATTACATACAAAATCGCGTAAATGCTAGTATTGAGGAGATTTCGCCAGATGTGATCAATGCGCTGGTGGCTACGGAAGACGCTCGTTTTTTTGAACACCGGGGTATCGACCTGCGCGCCTGGATGCGGGTGCTCGTAAAGTCGGTGCTGCTCATGGATGAATCCTCGGGTGGCGGGAGTACTTTGAGTCAGCAATTGGCAAAAAACATTTATCCACGCAAGGAATTCTGGGTATTGTCCACACTCATCAACAAGATGAAGGAAACCTACACGGCCCGGCGCCTTGAGCAGACTTATTCCAAGGAAGAATTGCTGAACTTATACCTCAATACGGTACCCTTTGGCGAAGATATTTATGGGATCAAGGTTGCCTCGCAACGATTTTTCGGCACCTCACCTTCCAAGTTGAAAACCGAGGAAGCCGCTGTCCTGGTGGGCATGCTCAAGGCAAATACCTATTACAACCCTGCCCGCAACCCTGAAAATGCGTTGAATCGCCGCAATGTAGTGCTAAGCCAAATGGTTCGGTACGGTTATCTCGATCAGTCCAGCTGCGATTCGCTCAAGCAATTACCGCTCAAAGTCGATTATTACAAGGAGGGGCACAACGAAGGTCTGGCGACTTATTTCCGGGAGCACTTGCGCCTGGAATTGGAAGAAATCCTGAAAGATTTCAAGAAACCCGATGGTTCTTCTTATAATTTGTACACCGATGGTCTGAAAATTTACACGACGGTCAACAGCCGTATGCAGCGTTACGCTGAGGAAGCAGTGAAAGAACATATGGCAAAATTGCAGGAAGATTTGTACCAGAACTGGAAAAAACGCAAGGCACCCTGGGAAGACGAAAACTTGCTCCTCAGAGCGATGAAGCAATCTCCACGCTATGAAACACTGAAAAAACAAGGCTACTCGGATGCCAAAATTGAAGAGGTTTTTAATACGCCGGTGCAAATGCGCATTTTTAGCTGGGAAGAAGGCGAAGTAGAAAAAGAAATGACCCCGCTCGATTCCTTGCGTTACTATCTGAGTTTGCTCAATACCGGATTTTTGGTAGCAGAGCCTGGGAATGGATTGGTGCGTGCATGGGTGGGCGGTATCGATCATCAATATTTTCAGTACGATCACGTAAAATCGCGCCGTCAAGTGGGTTCTATTTTCAAGCCGATCGTGTACGCCGCTGCATTGGAAACCGGGATGTTGCCTTGTGAATATACTGCCAATGAGCAGGTTACATATGAAGAATACAACAACTGGCGCCCCCGCAATGCCGATAATGAATACGGTGGCGTGTACTCCATGGAAGGCGCCCTGAGCCAGTCGGTCAACTCGGTTGCTGTAGAAGTTACGCTTCGGGCGGGCATCGAACCGGTACGTGACCTGGCCAAAAACATGGGTATCGACGGCTATATTCCGAAAGAACCTTCGATTGCACTGGGCACGCCCGATGCTTCGCTTTATGAAATGGTGCAGGTATATGGGACTTTTGCTAACCGGGGCCGCCGGCCGTCATTGCACTATCTCGATCGTATCGAAACGGCTGATGGTAAAGTACTTGTAAAATTCAAACGCCCCAATTCGAGCAGTTTTCCGCAGGTCATGGCTACCGATCACGCGGATATGATGATCAAAATGATGCAAGCCGTAGTGGACAGTGGTACGGCCCGCCGCCTGCGTTATCAATATGGACTTTGGAATGATATTGCCGGGAAAACCGGCACTACGCAGAATAACTCTGACGGCTGGTTTGTAGGCTTTACGCCAAAACTGGTCGCCGGCGCGTGGGTAGGAGCTGAAATGCCACAAGTGCACTTCCGGAGTACGAGCCTGGGGCAGGGCGGCTATTCTGCGTTGCCGATCTGGGGAAGATTTATGAGCAAAGTGTATAAAGATAAATCCCTGAGAACCTGGCACTACGGCAAATTTGACACACCGGCGGATAGCGTGGCTGCACTCATGCAATGCCCGCATTTTCTACCGGAAATGCCTATTTTTGTGAATGATCTGGGTTTACCGGATACCTCCGGCTTTTTTCAGCGCTTGTTTAAAAATCTGCGCAAAACGGACGAGTATTATGAGCAGGAAGCTAGCTTGCAGGAGCCATTTCCAGAGCGTTTGCCCGGCGAGACTGATGCGCAATATGCTCAACGCGTAAGAAGCTGGCGCGCGCAAAACGGACAACAGGATGACCAACGTGAAAAACGCAAAAACTTCTGGAGCAAGGTGCTGTTTGGTAAAGAGAAAAAGGAGAATGACGATCACAATAATCAGGAAAAAAATAATTGACAAGGGCGCAGGGGCCTGACAGGCAATAAATGGAAACGTTTTGGCGATCATTTTGAGTCTTGTCTCTATGTGTATAAGCCTTTACATCTTTATATTTACATAAACTTATCAACCTTTCAACCCATCAACCCTATAAAGCGTTTCACATCACAAAAAGATTGCGGGACGATTTTTAACCTGTAACTTTGCAACTTCATTTCAATCAACAAAAGGATGAGCGAACAGATAAAGCACGAATGCGGCCTCGCTGTCATTCGTCTTCTCAAGCCGTTAGAATATTACCACGAAAAGTACGGCTCCGCGCTATACGGTATTGATAAACTGCGGCTTCTTTTGCAAAAGCAGCGCAACCGTGGGCAGGACGGGGCAGGCATGGCCACCGTAAAAATTGGGGTAGAACCCGGCAAAAAATATATCAGCATCAAGAAAAGTGCGGCGAGCAATTACCTGAGCGACCTGTTTGAGCAGGTAAATTGGCATTTTAAGGACTTGCCGCAGGAAAAACTGAATGACGTACAATGGCTGAAAGAGAATAAGCCCTATATCGGTGAGTTGCTCATGGGGCACTTGCGCTATGGTACCCATGGCAATAATTCGATTGAAACCTGTCATCCTTTTCACCGTAGAAATAACTGGATTTCAAGGAATCTCCTGTTGGCGGGTAACTTCAACCTCACCAATGTGGATGAACTGTTTCAGGAATTAGTCGAATTGGGGCAATATCCCAAAGAAAAATCAGATACCGTTACGGTACTTGAGAAAATCGGGCATTTCCTCGATGATGAGGTGCAACGCCTGCACACCTGGTTTAAACCCGATGGCTATAGCAATATAGAGATCAATGAGTTGATTTTCCAAAGCCTCGATATTCAGCGGCTGCTGCGGCGTGCCAGCAAGAAATTTGACGGTGGTTATGTCATGGCGGGATTGATCGGTCACGGTGACGCTTTTGTCATGCGGGATCGCAACGGTATTCGCCCTGCTTTTTATTACCAAGATGAGGAGGTTGTAGTCGTGGCTTCCGAGCGGCCGGCGATTCAGACGGCGTTCAACGTTCACATCAAAAAAGTCCAGGAACTCCAGCCGGGGCACGCACTCATCATCAAGCGCGACGGGCGGGTAGAGGAAAAACCTTACACCGAGCCGGGCGAGCGCCGGGCATGTTCCTTCGAGCGGATTTATTTTTCCCGGGGTTCTGATCGCGATATTTATCTGGAGCGCAAGAAATTGGGCGAACAACTCACGGATAAAATTATGGAAGCGGTTGATTTTGATTTCAAACGCACGGTGTTCTCTTACATTCCAAACACGGCCGAAGCGGCATTTTTTGGTTTGATGGAAGGGGTTGAAAAACGTCTTGATTCGATCAAAAGTGAAAAAATTCTCAAACTGATCGGTGAAGAGAAAAAGACCGAAAACATTGATACCAAAAAAGTAGAAAAAATCCTCGCGCAGCGGCCACGGGTGGAAAAACTTGTAGTGAAAGACGAAAAATTGCGCACCTTCATTACCGCCAAGGGTAATCGTGGCGACCTGGTGTCGCATGTGTACGACGTGACCTATGGCATTGTGGACAATGAAAAAGATACAATTGTGCTGCTCGATGACTCGATCGTTCGGGGTACTACGATGCGCGACAGTATTATTCGGATGGTTTCTCGTTTAAGACCGAAAAAAATTGTCATTGTGTCTTCGGCACCGCAAATTCGATACCCAGATTGCTATGGCATTGATATGTCCAAAATGGGCGAATTTGTTGCATTTCAAGCCCTAATCGCTTTACTAAAGGAGAATGGAAAGGAGCATTTATTGCAGGAGGCTTACCAGCGGTGCAAGGCGCAGGAATGTTTGCCCAAAGAAGAGATTAAAAACGAGGTAGCATCTCTGTATGAACAATTTACGTATGGTGAAATTTCAAATAAAATAGCAGAGATCATGACTCCCAGTGACATCAAGCCGAAGGTGGAAGTGATCTACCAGAGCATCGAAGGGCTGCATAATGCCTGCCCGAACAATAATGGTGACTGGTATTTCTCTGGGAATTACCCTACACCGGGTGGCAACCGGGTCGTGAATCGCTCGTTCATTTATTTTATGGAAAACCGCGACGAGCGGGCGTATTGATAAAAAAAGACGTGCCGGGTTTCGAAAACCTGGCACGTTTATCTATTCTACTAAGATAAAATCCTCACATCATTCTCACTGATGTGAACCGTGCGCAGCTCTGTGGTACGGTTTTTAATATCGCTGGCACTATTTTCCAATTTTAAAACCCCGCGCGGACACACCGCTGCACAGATACCGCAACCCACGCAGGAGGCACGTACCACATTCTGTCCGCGTTGAGCATACCAGCGCACGTCAATACCCATTTCACAGTAGGTAGAGCAATTGCCACAGGAAATGCACTGTCCGCCGTTTGTAGTGATTCGGAATTTGCTGAAAAAGCGTTGCTGAATGCCCAGAATTGCTGCCATGGGGCAACCAAAACGACACCAAACCCGGCTTCCCATTAAAGGATAAAATCCGACACCAATCACGCCCGAAAACGCAGCTCCGATCGCAAAGCCATACCACTTGCGGAGTTTGGCGCCATCTACAAAAAATACTTCCGAACGCTCGCCCAGGTATGTCCAGATCGTAAATCCGACAATTAGTACCATAATAAGCGCCGCGCCGATTTTTACATTTCTATTCAAGTTGCGCACATAACTCGGGCGAATGAACAGCAAAGCCGTCAAGCCCAGAAAGATCAGTGCAACAATGCCCAGAAATATTTCCCTGGTCACCGCGTATTTGTCAGGATTTTGCGTAAAAAAACTGTATAGCGTTGCCACGGTCGTCACCACGATAAAAACCAGTACACCATGCACCAGCCAGCGCTCTACTCGCCAGGCTTTCAGGGATTTATCTGACAAATGCCGGAAGGGATCGCCCGCCGTTTCCGCCAGTCCACCGCAGCCACATACCCAGGAACAGTACCAGCGTTTGCCGTAGAAATAAGTGAGTATCGGTGAGCCGATAAAAATCATACCCACGCCAAAAGCCAGCATAAACAAGCCCACTGCGCCGCTGGTAGTCAATTGCTTGATATGCCAGCTTTCGAAGAAATAATAATTCAGGGGCCACATATTTTTGAAATCCATGTAGGGTTGGTTGAAACGCAGCAGAATTTCCGGGATCAGAAATGCGAAGCCCAGTTGAAAGAACATCACCGAAATGGTGCGCCAGATTTGATAACGGTTGTGGCGGTATTTCCAGATAAATTTGTAGCCCATCGCCAGGATTGCCACCGTATAAAGTACGCCATACACAAACCACTGACTGGCAGGTTGTTTTTTCAAAAACTGACTCAGTGGATCGAACATAGCAACCAGACCTGTGTTGGTCTCACCGTTTTGTCCCTGCCCAAGATACTCCGGAAACCAGTACAACAATACATAAAATCCGGTGAAGATGATGGCGAAGATCCAGCCCAGCATACCCCGATTTGTAAGCGATTTGAACCAAACGTGATCGTTTTTGATGCCTGCCGGTTTGTCGGTATAACTACCATGTGCGAACAGGACTGCCCCGGCGATCATTGCAAGAATGGAAATTCCTGTAAATAAAGCCGGACTGGGAAAATTAACTCCGAAAATGGCTAAAAACAGAATAAGTACGCCAAGTACTGCAAGCCCTGCGCCTATTTTCTGGCGATTATTAAGCGAAGAATGGTTTTGAGTGTTGGCTAAGGACAAGCTTGGATCTAGTTGAGACATAAGTTTTTGCTTTTGGATTTTTGATTCGCTTTAGCGGGGTTTAAATTTTGCCCAGAAACTGGAGGACGTTCTTCAGCTTGCGCTTTTTTTGTTTCAACTGGAGGTTTTTGCCTTCTTTTTGATTATACAAAGCGATAATATCTACTTCATAGGTATCATAAAATTCAGGATCAAAGTTTGCCAGCTTCAGATTTTGCAAGACTTCCTCTGCATGTGCCTCTTCTGCTAGCCATTTTTCGCACACCTCATGCCGGAAGCGGACGCCCATTAAATTAAAGCCCCGGATTTGCCCATTGTTTTTATCATACACGAGTCGCACGCTTTTTTCGCCACCGGGGTGTTCCCAATATAGAGTGGTATAATCTTCCACCTCGCGCTGGGCGGAGGGCACATCGCCATACACTTGGTATTCAATGTCCAGGAATTTAGCGGAATTGAACCAAATCCCAGGATCATAAGCTATCTGCTTGCCGCAAATATTATACGCTGCGGTTTCCCCGGCCATACGCCCCGTGTACCAAACCGCTTCAACGGGCTTGCGGCCGGGCTGGGGCTCGCGCACTTCCATGCAATCGCCAGCTGCGTACACATCGGGAATATTGGTCTCCAAATATTCATTGACTTTAATGCCACGACCTATTTCCAAACCGCTGGTTTTTAAAAAATCCACATTTGGACTTACGCCCGCCGTCAATCCTACGTAGCCACAGGCGATGCGCTCGCCATCTTTGGTGATTGCTGCGCAAGCGCGCCCTGAACCATCATCCTCGATTTCTTTCAATTCGGTTTCAAGCCTCAGATCAATGCCGATTTTTCGGATATAACGGCTTACCATCGCCGATTCCTCCAGCGGTAAAGCATTCGACCAGTATTCTTTTTCGCGCACCAGCATGGTGACCGGTATATGCCGCGTGTGGAACATTTCTGCCATTTCAATGCCGATCAGCCCGCCGCCTACGATTACTGCGCGTTGCAAGCCATTGCTGTAACGTTCCATATTTTCCAGATCCTGGTAGGAATACAAGCCGCAAACCCCGTTCAAATCCTGACCCGGCCAGCCGAATTTATTGGACTTGGAGCCGGTGGCGATCAGGAGTTTGTCGTATTTCATGGTATTGCTTCCATCCAGATGCAAAGTTTTATTCTCAAAATCGACATTTTCCACATAAGCGCGCTTCAGATTGATGCGATTTTTATTCCAAAACCAGTCTTCGTAAGGCTTGGTATCCTGATAGCGCATGTGCCCCATGTAAATGTACATAAGCGCGGTACGCGAGAAAAAATGGTCGGTTTCGGCAGAAATGACGGTGATCTCGTGGTCGCTGAGTTTGCGAATGAAACGTGCCGCCGTAATACCCGCAATCCCGTTTCCGATGATGACGATGTGCATAAATTGATGTATTGGCGATTTTGGATTTTAATTGCTTTAAATTAGCAAAATCTGAGTTTCTGGAGTATTAATTTTTGACAAATACAAAGAAAGGAGACGCTTTGCAGAAGCGTTGTCCTGGCTAAGACATTTTTTTGAAACAACAATGTGACTTTTTAACTAATATGTCGTTAAAATGATAAAAGGCTTGAATTGAAAGGTTAATTAAAATTTAATACCCGGAATAGGGGTTGCATCCTGCCTTTTTTGTCTGTTATTTAGTGGTATGATTCAAAATTGGTAAAATATTTGCAGTACAATACTTATGAAGCATTTTTAAAAAGCGAATCCCATGAAGCACCTTTTACTCCTGATTTCCCTGATTTTAACCCAAATAGCCTCGTCTGCGCAGGTCATCAGCCTCACGCCTACCTCGGTAGATAAAGCCTTTCAGGTGGATTTGGCGGATCCAACGCTTGATCTGGAACTCCACGTGACGGTAAAAAATGAAACCAACAATAAGGTGAACCTGAAATGGACGCGCGTGGTGAAAAGTGCTCCGCTCGACTGGGATACGCAGGTTTGTGATAATAATTTCTGTTACTTACCGCACGTTAATACCAATATTGATCCGGCTCTTAGCCTGAATGAGCCATTCGAACTGGAATCGGGCGAGTCTTTTGACCTGATTTTCCACGTATTGCCAAATGGCACGCCGGGTGAAGGAAATTTCGAACTGGTTTTTGCTTTGGCAGAAGCGCCTGATACCCCAATCGATACAGCTGTTTTTAATACTACTGTCAACCTGACTACCAGTGCTTTTGACCTCAAAAAATCAGATATCCGCGTTTTCCCGAACCCGGCGACCAGTTATTTTGAATTGACCGATGTGACCGGCGTGGATCGAATCAAAGTATACAACATGCTGGGGCGCGAGGTGCGTTCGTATCGCGCTTATACCGGGCAGCAATATAATGTTGCCGATCTGCCGGATGGATTGTATTTGATCAGTTTAATGAATGA
>CAZGAU010000163.1:0-11655 GCA_964523725.1 uncultured Saprospiraceae bacterium | reverse complement strand
AATAACATTAATTTTTTTTGGAAAGTGATGAGAAGTTTCTAATTTTGTGGAATTCTTATTTGATTGACTATTTATCCAATCGTTATTACTATATAAAAATTTTGGTTTTTGGGATTATGCTAAAGGCGGCATCCGTTTATCTGGATAGCTGCCTTTTTTAGTTTGGCTATTCCAGAAATCAGATTTGCACTCGCTTCTGAACTACCTGCAAAGCATGATCGTTGAATAAAGTAGGAACGCTTTCCATTTTCGACTTGCCTGATTCAAATTTTATTCAGAACTCGCATAAAAATATCACATACAATGCCTGAAACGAATATCCAAACAACAAAAAACACGGCCCTTACCGTACCACCCGGCGAATTCGAGGCGTATAAGCACTGGTATCCCAAGGCGCTGAATGCCACCATTCACCCTATGGTCAACTTTTTTCTCAATCTCGAACAGGAGCGGGTGATCAGTCGTTATTGTCATCTTCATCCTAAAGTAGAAGCTAAAGTCCTGAGAGCGTTTTTGAATTACGAATGCAAATATTTTCTCTGGGGCGGCGCCGACCTCATCAATGTTACTTCTGCTGGTGGCAAGCGTCAAATGGTGGTGATCGAGAACAATTCCTGCCCTTCGGGGCAAAAATCCATGCCATTGATGGAAGACCACAAGGAGCAGGGGAGTTACCGAACGCTTATTGAACATACCTTTGCGCCTTACATTCGCAGGCGAGCCGGCATTCAGGGCAAACTGGCGGTTATTTATGACAAAAATCCGATGGAGGCTTCCGGCTACGCTTCGATCATTGCTGATGTGTTTAATGAAGAGGTATTGTATGCACCTTTTCATCAAAATGACCTCAATCCGCCGGTGCGCTTCACCGATGGCGTGATGGAAATCCGCGATGAGCACGATCAGTGGCATCCCATCCGGGCGGCTTTCCGTTATGTGACGCAGCGTCCCTGGAATCGGATTCCTCTCCACACCAAAACCCGAATTTTGAATCCGATCATCGCCTGCTTGTCGGGAGGGCGCAACAAAATGGTGGCAGCCAAGGCTTATGATATTCTAAATGCAGAAATAGAGCATAATGGACTGAAAATCAATACTCCCGAAACGATCTGGGATGTACGGAAAGAGGAAATACCTCAATGGGTAAAAAAAATGGGGGGCCAGGCAGTAGTGAAAATCCCCTACAGTAATGCGGGGCAAGGCGTGTTTACCATTGTGACTGCCAAGGAATTGCAGGATTTTATGCAACAGGATTTTGCCTATGATCGTTTTATTGTACAGAGTCTGATTGGCAATTATCATTGGAGTTCAACGAGTTCTGCCGGAAAATTATACCATGTGGGCACAGTGCCTAATGCAAAAGGCAAAACACACGTAGCAGACCTGCGCATGATGGTGAGCTGGACAGAGCAAGGCATCCGCCCTCTGTGCGTGTACGCGCGCCGGGCGCGGAAGCCATTGGAAGATACCCTGGAGGAAGGGTGTGAATCCTGGGACATCCTGGGTACCAATTTGTCGATTAAAAAGGAAGACGGCGGCTGGGATAGCGATACCAACCGCTTGATTTTGATGGATCGACGCGATTTTAACAAACTGGGCATCGGTGTGGACGACCTCATTGAGGCATATATTCAAACGGTGTTGTCGATGGTGGCAATTGATAAAATTGCAAAAACACTGGTCAATTCGCAAGGGAAATTCAGAATGCGCCTATTCAAATCCTTGAACGATGACCAATCGCTGCTGGAAGAGATTTTAGTATAGTTGGTGGTTTTATGATGGAGCGCAAAGTCTAGGGTTATGGAAAAATTCACCATGCTGGTGCTGACGGATCACCGTACGCACAGTGCAGAGAATTCAATCTATGCGTTAGCAAAAGCTTTACGGGCGCATCCGCTTTGCGCAAGGCTGGATATTGCCAGCCGTGGGAATCCACAAAACGAGGCATTTTTCAACGCAAATCTGCCCCAAGCGCTGTTTGCCAGCCCAGTCTACAGCAACTTCCGTTATACTGCAGAGGGGCATTGCTATAAAATTCGGCAACGGCTTGTTACGCTACGAGAGTATGACATCATTCTGATGCGGCTTCCGCATCCCGTTGAACAGCAGTTTTGGCAATTTATTATTACGATTTATCCTGAAAAACAGATTATTAATCAGCCGACTGGCATTCACCAAACCGGCTCGAAAGATTTTTTGTTGAACTTTCAGGAATTATGCCCGCCAATGCTTTTGTGCCAAACCATCCATGACATTGAGGATTTTAAGCGTCAATTCCCGATCGTGTTGAAGCCTTTACGCAACTATGGCGGTAAAGGGGTTGTTAAAATTGCAAATAATGAAGTCTGGGAAGGTAATTCCAGGACAACTTTTATTAAATTTGCTCAAGCCCTCTCCCAAACACCTATCGAATATCTGGGCATGAAATTTTTGCCCAACGTGAACCAAGGAGATAAACGCATTGTCGTTTGTAACAAAGAACTGCTGGGAGCGTCTGTTCGCCTCCCCGTTTTAGGGTCGTGGCTGTGCAATGCCGCTCAGGGCGGACACGCAGTGCGAGCCGATATTACCGAAGAAGAAACATTTATTGCCCAAAAGCTGAATGCTGTATTACACAGCAAAGGCATTATATTATATGGGTTTGATACGCTGGTGAATGACGATGGCAAGCGCGTCTTGTCAGAAATTAACACTACGAGTATCGGAGGTTTACCGCAAATTGCGAAACTAAATGGGAAACCAATCGTATCACAAACAGCGGATTTACTTTGGAATTATGTAAAGAATGAAGTTTATGGAGAGTCCCCAGTTGTTGCTTAAGGAAAGCGCACAAGTAATTGATGAATTAAATATTTACGAAGTACCACGAGGCCAGATTACCAAATGCTGGTTTCACATTGTAACCAACGGAGTTAGTATGCCAGTATATGTGCCGGTTATCGTAGCGCGTGGCATGGAAGACGGGCCGGTAGTCGGCCTGACGGCAGCAGTCCATGGCAACGAACTCAACGGTATCTCGGTGATCCAGCGATTGTTCCGGGAGTTGGATGTTCGCCACCTCCGCGGTACCATTGTAGGGGTTCCGGTGGTCAATACGCCTTCTCTGTTGCGCAACGAGCGAAGTTTCATCGACGGTGTCGATTTGAATCACATCATGCCCGGCAAGCCCGATGGCAATGTCAGTCAGGTATATGCTTATCGCTTTGTGAACCGCATTGTGCGTGAATTTGATTATTTGGTTGATTTGCATACTGCCAGCTTTGGGCGGATCAACTCCTATTACATCCGGGCGGATTTGGATGATCCGGTCACCCGCGAGATGGCGATGTTGCAAAATGCACAAATTATCGTCCACAATCCTCCCAGCGATGGCACCCTACGCGGAGCCGCTGCTTCTATGGGCATTCACGCGGTAACGCTGGAAGTAGGCAATCCGAATACATTTCAAAAAAGCATTATTCGCTCTGGACTGGATGGAATTCACAATCTGCTTACTTACCTCAAAATGTTGGATCACGAAATCGAACCATCCACTTCCACTCCGATCATCTGCCAAAAATCTTACTGGATGTACACCGACACGGGCGGGATTCTGAGCGTCATTCCCCAGGTCACTGATTTTGTCAAAAAAGGCGAACTGGTAGCTACCATGCGCAATATTTTCGGTGATCTGGAAAAAGAATACTTCGCCCCGGAAGACGGTGTGATTATTGGCAAGAGCGTCAGCCCGATCAATCAGACCGGCGGTAGAATTTTGCATCTGGGCGTGGTGTAAAATGCGTTGTGAGCAAAACAAGCTCACAGACTTCAAAATCCTGTAACTTTGCTTCATGCTCAATTCCACTTCCATCCGGCAGGATTTTCCGATTTTTTCTTACCATCATCAGGGTAAACCCTTGATCTATCTGGATAATGCTGCCACCATGCAAAAGCCACAGGCGGTCATTCAGGCGGTGTATGACTTTTATACCCAACAAAACGCCACGGTACGGCGCAGTATTTACCCCCTGGCGGCGGAGGCAACGCGTGCGTATGAGGGCGTGCGCGAACAGGTGCGACAATTTATCGGTGCGGCGAGCAGTCAAGAAATTATTTTCACCAAAGGCACCACCGAAGGTATCAATCTGGTAGCCACTGCTTTCGTCGAATCCCGCTTGAATCCGGGTGATGAAATTCTCATCTCGGCGATGGAGCACCATTCAAATCTGATTCCCTGGCAGCAGCTTTGTCTGCGGAAAGGCGCTAAATTACAGGTGATTCCAATGAACGAGCGTGGCGAATTGCTTTTGGAAAAACTACACGAATTGCTGAGCCATCGCACCAAAATGCTGGCGATCACGCATATTTCCAACTCACTGGGCACAATCAATCCGATTCGGGAAATCATCGAGCTGGCGCATGTGCAAGGCGTGCCGGTACTGGTGGATGGGGCGCAAAGCGTAGCGCATTATCCACTGAATATGAGCGAATTGGATTGCGATTTTTTTGTGTTTTCCGGTCATAAAATGTTTGCGCCCACGGGCATTGGGGTGTTGTATGCCAAAGCCGAGCATCTGACAAATATGCAGCCCTACCAGTTCGGCGGCGAGATGATCCGTTTGGTGACTTTTGAAGAAACGATTTTCGCAAATGCGCCGGCAAAATTTGAAGCGGGTACGCCCAATGTGGAAGGCGCCATCGGACTGGGCGCAGCGATCCATTATATTAATCAGATCGGGAAAGCCAATATTGGCCGACACTTGAATGATTTACGCGATTACGCGGCCGAGCAACTTTCGGCGATCAAGGGCTTAACCATTATTGGTACAGCACAGCAAAAAACAGCAATTCTGTCCTTTACGCTGGAGGGCATCCATCCACACGATGCGGCGACATTCCTGGGCGAGGCGGGCATTGCCTTGCGTGCCGGACACCATTGCACCCAGCCGGTGATGGCATTTTTGTGCATTCCAGGTACGCTGCGGGCCTCATTTACGATTTACAATACAAGGGAAGAAATTGACCAACTGGCAGAAACGATTCGCGCGGCAAAGCGTTTTTTTAGATAATCGGATGTGGCGGGTTTCGAAAACCTGCTACATTTACAAAGATTCGCCATGTCCAACAGAAACCTGTCCGAATTATACCAAAGCGTTATCAAGCAACACGACCGCGAACCTTTTCATTACCAGAAAGTTGTGGGGGCAGATTGTGAAATCGAAGCCTACAATCCCTTGTGCGGCGACCAGTTTCGCTTGTTTTTGCAAATGGAAGAGGATGTGGTGAAAGATGCGCATTTCCACGGCTATGGTTGCGCTATTTCCAAAGCCTCCACCTCGGTGCTGATGAAAAAGATCATTGGTAAGTCCACGCAGGAAATTCAAGCACTTGTGGCTGATTTTCAAGGCATTGTAACGGATGCATCTGATTCACAGGATGAAGAATTGAACGCATTTGTGGCTGCCCGGCAGTTTCCCGAGCGCTTGCAATGTGCTACTTTGAGCTGGACTGCACTGGAAGACTTTTTGAATAATCAACGGTAATCGCTACAATTTTACTCTGACAAAAATCATCCCGGCTTCCTGTTTTTTATCATTCGCACCACGCGCATTCTGACCGAATTTGTGCATTGAAGCAGCGCAAAAATAATAATAGCGGGATTGTAAATGAACAGATGACATCGTTGTATTTTTGTAGTAGAAATAGCCTTTTTGAGTGACAAAAATCATTGATAACCAATAGAAAAGGATTTACATTTCTTATGTAAAAAATTTTCTAACCAATTAAAAATAGGAGGTACTATGTCACTCATTAATTGGAGAAGAGGGGATATGTTCCCTTCGCTGAGTTCGATGGTCGAAAACTTTTTCGACAACGACAATGATTTTGAAAGATGGTGGAAAGGCGCAAAAAGTGTTCCTGCTGTAAATGTGGTAGAAAACGACAAAAACTTTGAACTGGAAGTAGCAGTTCCAGGTATGAAAAAAGAAGATTTCAAAGTGGAAGTGAAAGACGGTATATTAATGATCAGTGCTGAGTCCAAGCGGGAGGAAGAAGAAAAGAAAAACAATTATACCCGCCGGGAATTTAGCTATAGCTCATTCAGTCGCTCTTTTACCTTGCCGGAAAACGTAAACGCCGACACCATCGTTGCCAACTACAAAGATGGAATTTTGAAACTGACGATGCCCAAAAAAGTAGTGGGCAAAGCAACTGAAAAAGCAAAGAAAATTGCGATCTCGTAAAAACCTGATTGAAAAGCCTTTTTAATTAAACAATGGAGACATTAGACAAAAGATTTTGAGCGTTAGATGTTTAGATCATAATGAACCGTCAAATGTCTCCTAATTCAAACAAGATGAAAAGCCTGATAACCTTAAGTATAGTCGGATTTTTGTTGTTTACCAACTTCGTTTGCCAGCCGATTGATGTGCGCAAAAGTATGGTGCATTTTGACCAGGCATTTCTGCCGGTGCTTATGCACACGTACAAAGGCGACATGCATCAGGCCAAGCGAGCGGTGTTTTATTTGGAATTTCAATGGCAAAAGCTGAGAAACCAGCATGAATTTATCCGGCCCGAACCTGAATGGCAGGACGCTTTCCGCCGGATAGACGAATGGCTGGGCGATGCCTACACTGCCATTGATGCCAATGATGCAAAACTTGCTATGGCGCAATTGGAGCACGTGCGGTACGAATTTATGGAGCTACGGGAACGTTTCCGGATCAATTATTATCTCGATTATCTCTATGATTTTCAGGCTTCTGCCGAATTGCTTACTGAAACTGCCGGCGATGAGATGCTCTGCCTGATGGCTTGGGAAGAGCTGGAACAAATGGCCATGGATGCCAATGCCGCCTGGCGGGATGTACAGTATCAGCCGGTGGATGCGGTTTTGTACGAACTGGATGCCGAAAAGCTGGCGCGGTTGGATGACCATATGCAGCGTGTAACCGGACTTATGAAAAATCTGAACGCCGCGATAGAAACCGCCGACCGGGCCGAAGTAGCCCAGGCTTGTAAAAAACTGGAACCTGCTTTTACAGAAGTGCTGTGGGTATTTGGAAATATAAATGCTTCCACTACTTACTACGCCGAGCGTAAAGCAGATAATATAAATATTAACGCAATCATTCGATAAATCAAAACAGAGCGTATGAACCCGGAAAGAGCTGTCAGCGAAATTATGACGACCCGTCTGGTCACGGTCAGACCCGATACCAGCGCCAAGGATGTGTACAATATTTTCAAGCAAAATGATTTCCATCATGTGCCAGTGGTAGACAAGGGGGATATTCTGGTAGGAATCATCAGCAAGGAAGATTTCTTTAAAGTTTCCTATATCTTGTCGCAACAAACGACCGGCAAAACCTGGACGGAAAACCAGTACCAGTCACTGAGTGCAAGAGATTTTATGACCAATTATCCGATGACGCTTGACCCGGATGATACCATTGGTCTGGCAGCAGATGTGTTTCTGACCAACAAGTTTCACGCCCTGCCCGTGGTGGAAGATCATCAGCTGATTGGTATTGTCACATCGCATGATCTCCTCAAATTCAGCTTTAACTCACCATACGTGAGTGATGAGGGACTTGAGGAAGACGAAACAGACGATATTTTTGATGAGGGAGGCGTTGGTGAGGATGATAATGAATTGTTCTGATACCTGCCGTGCGCGCTTTGATTGATTCATCATTTTAAAATTTTAGTTATGGACAAGCACATGCCTGTAAGTAGCATTATGACTACCAACGTGATCTCGGTTTCTCCGAATCAAACCATGGACAAGGTGCAGGACATCTTCAGAAAGCACAATATTCATCACGTACCAGTGACGGATAACGGAAAAGTGGTAGGTATCATCAGCCATTCTGATTACCTGCGCTTGCAGAATTCTTTTACGCTTTTTAATACCGAAAGCAGCGAACGTTATAACAGTGCCATCATGCATTCTTTGCTAGTGAAAGAAGTGATGATCAAGCAAGTAGCCAAACTCGAGCCTACTGACTCGGTGGAAGTAGCAGCCGGATTCTTCCGCGAAAACCTTTTTCACGCCCTGCCCGTAGTGGATAAAAACGGCAAATTGGCCGGTATCCTGACTACCTACGATCTGCTGAATTATGCCTTCAGTTGATCGCTTTCCTTATATGCATTTATTCAAAATATTTATTTTCTTTTATGCGTGCGCTTTTAGGTCTAAGATTGTATCTTTAGGCAAGAATTTTATTATATAAAATTAAGATATTATCAAGTTTTATTGATTTTATTACAAATTTTTGATAAAACCCCTTGGCCATGAAAAACTATTTATTGATTATTATATCAACTGTTGCCTGCCTGATTTCCAATACCAACCTCCTCGGCCAGCAACACCCCGGATTCACTGCGCTTCAGCAAAAGGATTACGCGTCAGCTCATTCTGTTTTCGAAGCAGAACTTTCCAAAAAAAACACTGAATTTACGGGTGCTTACGGCATGGCGCTATTGCTCTCCGAGGCTGATTATCAGGGATTTGATTTGGCGAAAGCCTATGCTTACATCCGGCAATGCACTGACCTTTACCGGGATGCCAAGGACAAGGAAAAAGCCGATTGGAAAGAACTGGGCATTACGAGCGGTACCCTGCGCCAAAAAAGAGAAGCCATCTTCAGCGCTGCGGTTTCCAATGCCGAACAAACCGGCACGGCCGCTGCTTTTGAAGCATTGCTCGAAAATTTCAAGCTGACCTACCAGCAAAAAACTACGATCATCCAGCGGCGCAACGAGCTCGCTTTTGCAGAGGCAAAGTCAGTAGAAACGCTCACCGCGATGGAAAAATTCCTGGAAAAATACGACAAAGACATCCAGCGTTACACGCCAGAACTTCGTGGCCAAGCCGACCGGGAGATTTTTGAGCTTTACTTGTCAGAACATAGCTGGACCGGCTTTGCCGCATTCCGGAAAAGTTATCCCGGAAATATTTTTGCTACGGATAAAAGCGCCGCCATTTTTGAAGTGGTGGACAAAAAGAAAATTGCGAGTGTCAGTAATTTCATTCGGAGCAATCCACAAAGTTTGTTGATGCCTTATGCCAAAGCCTTGCTGGAGGAGTTGAAAATGGAGGCGCAAATTGCGCTGATCCGACAGAAAGCGCCTGATTTGGAAGCTTTTGCAGCTTTACAAAAATTAATAGCCGAGGATGTGAATAACAGTAACTGGGATGTGGCTATTCAAAAAATGGAGCAATTTGCTGACAATTTTTCTAATGACAAAAAATACCTGGCCTTGCTGCAATTGCTAAAAGCCCCCCTCCAAAACGTTCAAAAATTAAAATACGATACAAACGTCAATTCCACCGGTGATGAATACATTCCGACCCTTTCGGCGGATGGTAAGCGCCTGTATTTTTGCCGCCAATCAGAACAGCGCTCGAATCGGGATGAAAATGTGTACGTATCGGAGTGGATAGAAGGAGCTTGGTCCAAGGCAGTAGCCATTCCGGAATTGAGTAATCCCAGAGTGAATGAATCGCCCATGTCTATTACCGCCGATGGTACCAGGTTGATGCTGTTTATGAGTGGTGAGATTGCCTACAGCGACAAAACGTTGGAGGGATGGTCGGCTGTGCAGTATTTTCCTGAGCCAATTAATGGACATGAGTGGCAGAGCGATGCGATTTTGTCTTCCAATGGGCGGGTTTTACTGTTTACCACCGAAGGAAAAAATAGAGTGGGGCGTCTTGGCCGCCATGATCGCGATATTTATGTGAGTTTTAAGCAAAAGGATGGCAGCTGGAGTCTGCCGGCCAACCTCGGCGAATCAATCAACACCTCAGAGTTGGAACGCACGCCATTCCTGCATCCTGACATGGAAACGCTTTACTTCAGCTCCGAAGGGCATGGCGGGCTGGGCGGTATGGATGTGTTTGTAAGCAAACGCCTGGATGATTCCTGGATCAAATGGAGCGAACCGGTGAATCTAGGTAAAGAGATCAACACCACCGATGATGACTGGGGGTATAACATTACTACTCAGGGCGACAAAGCCATTTTTTCGGCGAATATCGATGGCAATCAGGAGATTTTTGAAGTACTGTTGCCAGAAGCCCTGCGCCCGGAAAAAGTGAACCTGCTCTCCGGTGTCGTAAAAGGACTAAACCCAAAACAAAGCGCCACCATTGAAGTACGCGATTCTATTACAGGTGATCTGATCGGCGAATACAAAACCGAACCCGGCACCGGCGAATATGTGGTGGTATTGCCAACTGGGATTAAGCCCTTGATCAGCGTGCGCCAGAAAGGCAGTATCTCCGTGCCAAAAGCTGTGACGATCAACACTAGCGAAGAAGGCGGCACCATCGAAACCGATCTGGAAGTGACTTCCACCATTTTAAAACATGGCGAAGAAATTTCGCTTTCTTTTGGCAATCTGTTGTTCGATACCGACCAATCAGAAATTAAACCCCAGTTTTATGAAGATTTGAAAAATCTGGCTCAGGCAATTACAGAACAACAACTCAGCGTAGTGATCGAAGGACATACCGATGACGTGGGTTCGGATGACTACAACATGGATCTCTCACAGCGGCGAGCTGATGCTGTGCGGGCTTTCCTGATTCAAAATGGCTGTCCGGAAGCACTGATTACTGCAATTGGTTTTGGAGAATCCAAGCCCCGAAAACCCAATACCGATGAGGCGAGCCGGGCCGTAAACCGGCGCGTGGAGTTCCGAATTAAAAAACAGTAAGTTTAGCGCCAGTTTAGCAACTTTTGATACGTTTTCAGCATCGACTGTTGTGAAGCGCCAAGGCGGAACATGTTGAAAACCAAAAAATTGGCAAACTGTACACGAAAATAGCCGTTGACGGTATATTTTCGGGCGGAAGCCAGCACGTCTTTAGGAATGATTTTGAATGGATATTTTTCCTTTGCCCGCACGATCAAATCATATTCTTCCATAATGCAATATTCTTCGCGATAGCCGCCCAGCTCCTGAAAAACTTCGCGGGTCACAAATAGCGTCTGATCGCCGCCCCGGCACCACAAAAATGGAAATCGGGTCATGAAAGAATTAATTCTAAGAAAAGGATTTTTTGAATCCAGTAAAAGCCGGAAGCTGCCGATGGCAAAGCCTTCATTTACTGCCTGATTCAAATCATCTAAGTAACTTTCTGGAGGAAGCGTATCACCATGCACAAAGTAAAGCAAGTCACCCGTGGCGTGCTGCGCGCCGAAATTCATTTGCTGCGCCCGGCCTTTTTGAGGAGATTGCAGTACTTGAGCGCCTGCACAAGCCGCCAGATCCAGGGTTTGGTCGGTACTTCCGCCATCTACCACCAGCAATTCCGCAATGCTGGCACTGTTTTTTTTACAAAGCCTTTTGATCAGCCGTTCGATATTTTTCTCTTCGTTTAAAACCGGTATGATAATACTAACTTTCATATTTGCCTCACTTGTTTGTAATAAAATGTACGAATGTTTATAGGTAAAAGGATTTGAAGTAATAAAAAAAATAGGACTAATTTTTTCGATATACACCCAACTATTTCTTTATTTCCTGCATCTTTCCAGATATGTTAAAGTACGTCTGAAAATGTAACTAACAAATTTTTAGTCGTTATTTACATGATGTAACTATCTATAAAGGATCACCAAAGCCCCTGTTCATGAATTTAAAGACAATCCTCATTCC
>CAZGAU010000162.1:10459-11698 GCA_964523725.1 uncultured Saprospiraceae bacterium | reverse complement strand
TTTTATTTTGTTACATCCAACTACATGATTTGCTGATATTTTTTCTTTTTGCATATATTTTTTGCTTAAGTACTTGTTTTTATCACGTCCGGAGTTTATTTTTACAGACCCAGACAAATAAGGAACGGTTATCGGTTAACCGTTGAAAGGTTTTTTACCTAAGTTTTCTATCCAAACTAAATAAACACAATACAGAAGGCGGGCTTGTTACAGGGTATTTGGCGTGCGTCCGGAAAATGCGGCTGTGTTTCGGTGTATGTCCACTTAAACAAATTTTTCACATTTTTAAATCATACGTCTCATGACAAAACGATCTAACTCTGAGGTAGGTCACGCCAAGAATGTGGCCAATTTTGAGCAGCTTCAGGTGCGTTGCACCGGGTTTGGCGGGCTGTACAATCCTTCGCGACCGGAATTGCAGATCGGTGGCTTGCAACAAAAGCTCGCCGATTCACGAATGTGCCTGGATCAGGTCATCGTGAAGAATACTGCGGAAAGTAACGCGACCAACCACCGGAAAATTTTGTTTGACAATCTGCCTCCGCTGGTTACCCGCGTGGTCAACGGGCTGGCTGCGGGCGGTGCGCACCCGGAAACGATCAAGGGAGCCAGAGCGATTCAGCGAAAGGTGCAGGGCAAACGGGCCGGTAAGAAAGGGGAACCTGAAATGGAAGCGCCGGAAGTAGCTACGGCGGAAACGGAAACTGAAACGACCCAGAATAATGATACAAATAAAGAATCTAAAACCCGTTCTTCTTCCCAGCAATCTTTTGACCAAAAGCTTGAACACCTGGCACGCCTGATCTCTTTGCTTCAGAGTGAATCTACGTATATGCCCAACGAACAAGACTTGCAGGTAATGGCGCTCCAAACGCTGTTGCAGGAAATGCGTACCGCCAATACCCTGGCGATGCAGGCAACCGCGGAAGCGGAAGCTGCCCGGCGTTATCGCAAGCTGGTGTTGTATCATAAAGAAACCGGACTGGTGGCAATCGCCAAGCAGGTGAAGATGTATATCAAGGCGGTGTTTGGCGCTTCCAGCCAGGAATACAAGGAAATCAGTCGTTTTTCTTTTCGTGTGATCCAATGACCGGGCTTTTTTTCAACCGGTATTATAAAAGGCATTCTTTTCGTGCGGTTAGACATTTGTGCAAATTTTTATTTGAGGTTGCATCGTTGTTACAGGCGGTCGCAACCTTTTTCTTTTTGAGATGCTTAAAGATCATCATGATAGTAAAT
>CAZGAU010000162.1:9228-10359 GCA_964523725.1 uncultured Saprospiraceae bacterium | reverse complement strand
TGCGAGTTGTCTTTACTCTCAAACGTGGTAGCTCTCTAAAAACCTGCCACGTCTGAGGCTTTGTTGTCTTTATTTATCCGCGACTACCGCGCTGGCTTTGGATACACCATTCTCATTAAATGCTTCAATTGCAAAGAAATAATCGACTCCGACATTGAGGGCGCGGAGTTCAAGTTGGGTGCCTTCCTCTGCCCAAAGCTGATAGGTTTGATACAGCTTGTCGGGCGTGATTCCCCAAAGGATATTATAACCTACGGCGCCGGGCACAGCGTCCCAGGTAATGGTGGCGTCGCGTTGATCAACGTGACGGCGGGCTTTGAGGTTGGCAGGCGTGGTCGGAGCCTTGCCATCGCCATTGCCAAAGATTCTGATGTCGCTTACAGCAAGGTTAGGCGTGGGTACGTACACGTTTTCGAATCTGAGATAGCGCGCACGTACGGATTGAGGTAGTTCTACATAAGCATTGGGGCGGTCTTCCTGTTTGTCGGAATTGTCAAAAATGACTTTCCAGTTTTTACCATCGGTGGAGGCGTGCATTTTGAATTGTATATAGACGTGTTTATCGTTGTAATAAATGTTGGATTTATAATCGGTGTAATTGATCTGGAATGCTTTGACCTCATGCGCTTTTTGCAGGTCAATAGTGGCGGTTTCACCAGCTTGATTGGTATTTGCTACCCAGAAAGTACGCGGATTTTCATCGGTAAGGCGGCTTGCGACAAAGGTATCACGTACGGTAGAAGCAGTGACGGGCTTCTTATAGGATAATAACATCCAGCCGGTGAAGAGATCGTTTCTGTCCACCCATTTATTGTCGGGTAAATACTGTGGAAGGTCGCCAAAACGGGTATTGGAGAACATCTGTCCGTCGGCATCGAAGCCTGCGGGAAACATAGCCATTCTTCGCTCAAAGTTCCAGTTGACTGCAATCCAGGGCGTACCGGTATTCCAGTAGTTACCGTACTTATCCTGAAAGGTATTGCCGTGTCCTGCGCCGGTGACAAAGCCTCCGGGTTTGTAGGAAACGGGATTATAGGGTGCATACTCGAACGGTCCGAGCGGGTCATCGCCTACGTAAGTGCCGTTGGCGTACACATTGTATTCGGTGCCGGGTGCGCCGTATTGGAGGTA
>CAZGAU010000162.1:7921-9128 GCA_964523725.1 uncultured Saprospiraceae bacterium | reverse complement strand
GTAGTGTATAAAATGGGTCTTTGCACAAAGGTAGATTGAAAAATAAGCAGGGTATCACCAAAAGACCAGGGGGCAGGCGCGCAATTATCTTCGAAGGGCCAGCGTTCAGGTTCGATGAAAGTCCAGTGTTTGAGATCAGGAGAATGCCAGTAGCCGCCGGCGATGGTTGCAAAGAGGTAATATTCGTTTTGATGCAGAATAATGACTGGATCAGCGCCGGAACGATAGGAAATGTTGCGGTTCAATTGCTCAAAATTGTAGCGGTAGTTGATGTCCATCGGGTTACAATAGGTTTGTCTTTGGGCAGTTTGAGCATTTGCGCTCCAAAAGCTTAACGTAAGTAGGGTAGTGAGGAAAATGATGCGGATCTTCATGGTGTTAGGTTTAATGTGTTGTAAAATCGCATCGTTAAATTAAAAGTCTATTTTTGTAAAAGCAAACAAAGATGTAAGAGGCGTAATAATTGTGAGGTTTTGGGACCAACGTTATAGGTTGAAATTGTTTGACAGTTAAAAAATCAAAAAATAATTAATAATGAAAGCTTTAAGAATTCTAATATCAATGCTTGTACTGGGTAGTTTCTTTTATACAGATGCTGTAGCCCAGAAGAAATTCGTTGAATACTTCCGTCCGATAACGGTAAAGGATACTTTGTTCTTTTCATTGGATAGTCCTAAAGGTTTACGTGCGGATACAATTTCATATACGGTGCTTACCGCCAATGTACCGCCTTCGTTATTGCAGAATATTGATTACCTGCTGGATAGTGAAGAAACTACGGTGCTGGGTTTGGGGCGTTTTTCGCTGAATGAGGAGTTTGATGCGTATTTGTTGGGCTTTACCTTGTATTGGTTTGGCGGTCAGACCATGTTGGTGGTGCAAAAGAAAAATAATGTACCTGCTGCGCTGATTCCGGTTTCCAATTTTTATGGCGGTGACGGCGGTCAGGTGCTGCGCAATACCTGGTTTTTTGATTATAATAAAGATGGTAAAAAGGATTTACTGATCCGCGACTCGTCGCATACGCTGCGTGTGAATGAAGAAGGTGAACAAGAGGAGAATTACGAGGAGTACGTGTCGCTTTATCTGTGGGAGGCAAGAGGTTTTAAGCCAAAAGAAGTCTCTAATGAAAAAGAGTTGATTAAGAAGTTTCCGGTGAGTTGGGATTGGTAGTTAAGTGGGCAGTTTATAGTGGGCAGTGGGCAGT
>CAZGAU010000162.1:0-7821 GCA_964523725.1 uncultured Saprospiraceae bacterium | reverse complement strand
CGGCGTTGTTGCTGCATCGGGTTTTCACCTGCGCTTTGTCCGCGTGCTCCGCCGAAGCGAGACTTGAAGATTTCAAAGCGATTGGGTTGTACCTTGCGCGGGAAGTAGTTGTTTTCGGTATCCACGTCTGCGGTTTCGAGATAAGGATCTACCACTACCTGTTTGAGCGCTTTTTCAAAAGCAAAGACCTTGCTGACCTGCTCGTTGTTGCGGCGCCATATCTCTGCGGGGATGCGCTGTACTTCCTTGGTGCCGTCTGTGAATTCAAACTCGAGGATAATTGGCATGATGAGTCCCCCCACATTGGAGAAATCCAGTTGATAGAAGTATTGCTTCTTGTTCAGGAAAGCTTTTTCCTCGTCGCCTAAGGTTGCGAGGTAGCGCTTGTAGTTTTCGCGGTCGGTTGGCGTGACTTTATTCGGATCATAAGTAGTATAGAAATCCGCCAGTTCTTTATCGCGTTCTACGGCTACGGCCGGGATGTCCTGCTTGTTTTTCTGATTGGTGATGTCGCGGTTGTAGATGTCTTTTGCCTGCTCTGCGAGTAAGGGCTTTTCTACATCCGGGTCTTTTGTATCCAAACGGAATTCTGTCACGGCATCCAAAGAGATATCCACATTGTCAGTGGTGTAGAACCAGCCGCGCCAGAACCAGTCGAGATCAACACCCGAAGCGTCCTCCATGCTACGGAAGAAATCGGAAGGCGTGGGATGTTTGAATGCCCAGCGTTGTGAATAAGTTTTGAATGCAAAGTCGAAGAGTTCGCGTCCCATCACGGTTTCCCGAAGTATATTGAGCGCGGTAGCCGGTTTGCCGTAAGCGTTGTTGCCGAGTTGCAGCACCGATTCTGAGTTAGTCATGATCGGATTTTGTACATCCTTGCCGCCTTTCATATATTCGACCATGTTGCGTGCCGGGCCGCGGCGGTGCGGATAGTTGCGTTCCCATTCCTGCTCGGTGAGGTATTGTACGAAAGAGTTCAAACCCTCGTCCATCCAGGTCCACTGGCGTTCATCGGAGTTGACGATCATTGGGAAGAAGTTGTGTCCAACTTCATGAATGATCACGCCCACCATGCCGTATTTGACGTGCTCGGAGTAAGTGCCATCGGCGTTCGGGCGACCGTTGTTAAAGCAGATCATCGGGTATTCCATACCGTTGGAGGCTTCCACGGAGATTGCCACCGGGTAAGGGTAGGGGATAGAATATTTGGAATACACTTTGAGCGTGTGATCCACTACTTCGGTAGAGAGATGCCCCCACAGCGGGTTTGCTTCTTTCGGATAATAAGACATCGACATGATGACCGGCTGTGAACTGCCTTCTACCTTGGTGCCCATCGCGTCCCAAATGAACTTACGGGAGCTGCCGAACGCGAAATCGCGCACGTTGTCTGCCTTATAAATCCAGGTTTTCTTGGTGGTCGCTTTGGTCTTTTCTTTTTCACGCACTTCGTCTTCGGTAACGATGACGACCGGTTTGGTAGCGGTTTTCGCTTGTTCAAAACGTTTGATCTGCTCTGCGGTCAGTACATCTTTAGGATTTTGCAATACACCTGTAGAAGCCACGATATGATCTGAAGGAACAGTGATCGCTACGGTATAATTGCCGAAAGGCAGGGTAAACTCGCCCGAACCCAGGAATTGCTTGTGCTGCCAGCCATTGTAATCGTCATAAACCGCCATGCGCGGGAACCATTGCGTGATGGTATAAAGCGAATTACCGTCTTCGGGGAAGAATTCGTAGCCGCCGCGACCGTTTTTGGTGGTCGGATTCTGGCGATCGGCAATGTTGTAATACCAACCGATGTTAAAGCTGATCTTACCTGTTTTTGGCGCCAGTGGTTGCGGCAGGTCCACACGCATCATGGTATTTACGATGGTGTATTTCAGGTTTTTACCAGCGGCATCGCGCACGTATTGGATCTTGTGACCACCGTCGAATGAGTTATCGAGCATACCATTGAGTTGCCCCAGCGTCATGCGTTCGTCGAACTGCCCGGTTCTGGTTTTGTAAGTATCTGATTCCGGTGCTTCGATGTTTTGATCGAGTTGAAGCCAGAGATATGTCAACGGATTCGGAGAATTATTGTAATACGTAATCGTTTCTTCGCCAATGATCCGGTTCAGATTTTCATCCAATTCCACTTTGATGTTGTAATCAGCGCGTTGTTGCCAGTACTCGTGCCCCGGAGCGCCCGATGCCGTGCGGAAGTTGTTAGGCGTTGGCAGTAAGGTCTCCAGTTGGGTGAATTTGTCGATTTCCGGTTGCTGTGCGTGCAAAAAGCCGCTAAATACCAGAAGCCCTGTGAGCAATAATGAAAGTCGCTTCATTTCTTTTTTATTTGAGACATTAGATTTGAGACTATAGACTTTAGACAAAGCAGAACGGCGAAAAATTCCAGGATTTATCTAAAGTCTAATTTCTATCGTTTAGGGTCTTGAAATTAAAAAATCCATTTTTCCTGAATGATGGTCAGTGCGACGCCGGCAATAATGCCCGATACCACCAGAATCCACTCGCGGCGCGGGGTTTTCAGCATTTCTGTAAAGCCATAAGCTAATAATAACACCAATCCTACGATGACGAGCTGCCCGACTTCCAAGCCGAGGTTAAAGGCCAGGAGCGGCTTCCAAATGGTCGCATCGCGCGGCAGAATACTTTTGAGAAAATTGGAAAAACCGAGTCCGTGGATCAGCCCGAAGAAAGCAGCCAGCACGTATCTTTGCGTGGTTTTGCGATGGTGCACTTCGGCGGAGATTTCTTCCGGTTGCCGTGTAAAATTGATAAAACAGGTCAGCACGATCGTGATCGGGATCAAAAATTCGATTAAATCGCTTGATACATTAATTAGCCGGAAAGTCGCCAATGCCAGCGTGAGGCTGTGCCCTAGCGTGAATGCCGTGACCAGCCAGGCGACCTGCTTCCATTCTTTGAATGTATAAATGGCGCACAACGCGATCACAAAAAGGATATGATCGTAGCCGCGCGGATCAAGGATGTGCTCTAAGCCAAGTTGCAGATTAAACCAGAAACCTTCCACAGTCAGTCAATTTGAAATAATGAATTGTAAGATTAAACTAAAATCAAGCGTTTGATTGTTATTAGATTTGCATCGGAAAGCAACAAAAGTAACAAAATTTAAAGAGATGACCTTGTTCACCATATTTTTTGCAATATTTTCCAATTTCGCCGCGCCGCACCCGATCCATATTGCGATCAGCGAGGTGCATTATTCCCGGGAAAGCCAGTCTTTACAGGTGATGCATAAGATTTTTATCGACGATCTGGAAGATCATATCAAGCGGATTGAAGCTCAAAAAGGCAAGGAAATCAGCCTGTTTCTGGCGAGTAAAAAGGAAGTAGCCGACGCCGATACCTACATCGAAAGCTACGTGCGCAATCACTTTACGATCAAAGCCGACGGTAAAGTCCTCACCGGCAAGTACTTAGGTAAAGAATACGAAACCGACGCCGCCTGGATTTACGTGGAAATCGAAAATACGGCCCAGCCCAGGCAGGTGGAGATCACCTCTACTTTCCTGATGGATTTTCACAGCGACCAGACCAATTTCGTGCACTTTAACATCGGCGGGCAGAAGAAAAGCCTGCGTTTTTATGATGGGCAAAGAAAACAGGAGGTGGGGTTTAAGTGAGTAGTCGGACAGTTTTACAGTCGACTGTCGAAAGTCAAAATGGTCTCTTTACTTAAATCTTTTTATTAAGTTTATTAAATAGAAATTGAATATTACATCCCTGGAGATTGAATAAAATTCAATGTTTTCCGACGTTTGTATTTAGTTTCTATATAATGTTATTATTGAATGTAAAAAAATAATAATGGGAAAATTTCATAATATAATTCAGCCGGCGCATCAGGAATTTATTGCAAAACAGCATATTTTTTTTGTGAGTACGGCTCCGCTGAGCGCCGGGGGGCGCATCAATTTATCGCCGAAAGGCTTGGATTGTTTCCAGGTGTTGTCGGACCGCAAGGTAGCTTACATGGACTTAATAAGTAGTGGCAACGAGACTTCGGCGCATACGCTGGAGAATGGCCGCATTACCATCATGTTTTGCTCCTTTGAAGGCGCGCCCAATATCCTGAGGCTTTACGGTAAAGGCTTTGCGGTGCTGCCCGATTCTCCGGAGTGGGCTGAATATGCGCCGCATTTCAAGATTTATCCCAGCACACGCCAAATTATGGTGGCGGAAATCGATCTGGTGCAAACTTCCTGCGGTTTTGGGGTGCCATTATATGATTATGTCGGCGAACGTAATATTCACTTCGACTGGGCGGAAAGAAAGGGCGCAGACGGGCTTGCTACATACGTTCAGGAAAAAAATCTGCAAAGTCTGGATGGGCTTCCCACCGATCTGGGTTTAAAATATGCGGCATCAGATAAATAAAAATAGATGCAACAAACGGAAGCTATTCACCTTATTAAAAACGATTATATTATACAGCCGGCGCCGCAGATCTGGGCTGATCTGGGCTGTGGTACGGGCACATTTACGCTGGCGCTGGCTTCTTTATTACACGAGGAGAGTGTGATTTATGCAGTGGATAAAGATGAAACATCTTTACGCAAAATTCCGGAATTTTATAATGAAATTAATATTCAAAAAATAAACACCGATTTTACAAAAGAGGATTTTCCATTTACTGATCCTGATGGTGTGCTGATGGCAAATGCGTTTCATTTTATAAAAAATAAAACGGATTTTATTTACAAGTTTAATACATATCTGAAAGCAGATGCCTGCTGGTTGATCGTGGAATATGATACCAGCCGCGCCAATCCCTGGGTGCCGTATCCGATTCGTTATCATGAATTGGAAAAACTATTTAAGGATGTCGGCTATAATTATGTAACAAAACTCCGGGACGTGCCCTCGCGATATCATGGTTCTATGTACGCCGCATTAATAAGAAGGTAAGATTCTAAAAATACAGATCATTATGCAAAAAATAATTTATTCATTTACATACTGCCTGCTTTTTATGCAAATTCATTTAGTTGCTCAAAATACAGGAGTAACCAAGCCCCTGCGCGTAGGCGTTGTCGGTCTTGTACATACGCATGTCCACTGGATTTTGGGACGTGAAGACCGGGGAGACATCCAAATTGTGGGCATTGTAGAGCCCAACCGCGAGCTGGCGCAGCGCTATGCCGAACAGCATGGTTATAATATGGATATTGTTTTTAATACTATAGAAGAAATGGTCGAAAAAACCAGGCCGGAAGCAGTCACTGCCTTTAATACCATTTACGATCATTTACAAGTGGTAGAATATTGCGCGCCCCGCGGTATTCATGTGATGGTGGAGAAGCCTATGGCAGTGAATTTAGAACATGCTGAAAAAATGATAACACTGGCCAAAAAATATGATATTCATTTACTTACCAATTATGAAACCAGCTGGTATGGTAGTAATTACAAAGCTTATGATATTATTCATAAAGAAAATAAAATTGGCGATATTCGAAGAATAGTTTTTCACACCGGGCATCCGGGACCGATCGAAATTGGTTGCAATGAAGAATTTTTGGAATGGCTGACGGACCCGGTGCTGAATGGGGGCGGGGCTTTGACCGATTTCGGCTGCTATGGGGCCAATCTGACTACCTGGCTGATGCAAGGCGCTGAACCAGAAACAGTTACCTGTGTCACCCAGCAAATCAAGCCCAACCTGTATCCTAAAGTAGAAGACGAAGCTACGATTATTCTTACCTATCCAAAAACGCAGGTGATCATTCAGGCATCCTGGAACTGGTCGCACAACCGAAAAGATATGGAAGTATATGGAAAACAAGGTTTTGTACATTGTCTCAACGGTAAGGATATGCTATTTATGGAAGATGAAAATAAAGGAACGGTTGCGTTGAAAGCCGAGCCGTTACCCCTCGGTTTAGACGATCCCTTTGCTTATTTGGCGGGCGTAATTAGAGGCAATATTAAACCCAGATCCTATGATTTGTCGGCAATGGATAATAATGAAATTGTAATGAAAATCCTGGAAGCAGCCAGTTATTCAGCAAAAAAACAAAGAACTATTATTTGGAAAGAATTCTTTAAATAATAAAGTATTTGTCATTTGTAAAATAAATTTGCAGCCAGAGCGTATCTTTTGATAGCACCAGAGATGCTGTTTTTTTAGGAACTATCTGCAAATCATCTAAGCTCATGTTTAAAACCATCGGGGCGGTCGCCCTTATTTTTTGCTGTTGCTGGCTTCACGCATCCGACTCCCCGGCTGCCGCAGTTGAGATCAATTTTTATTCGGAACAGGTAAAACTCGTGTATAATCCGGAGATGCTTGCCGCCACTTGCACCGGCGTGGATGAAAAAAATATCGGGAGCTTTTATCGACAGTTGGAGAGGAAAGATTATAAAACATTTCTTGATGATTTGTACCGGAAAAAACAAGAATTGCAACTCAACGACTGGCTGTTTTATGAACTCATGCGGCAGAGCATTGGCGAGCTTTTTCAACAAAAGGGAAAACTGGAGCAAGAGCTGACCTGCTGGTTTTTACTTTCACAGGCTGGTTTTGATACCCGGCTCACGTATCTGGGGCAGCGCGTGTATGTGTACGTGTATGCCACCGACGAGATTTTTGAAATACCGATGATCGAGGATAAGGGCAGGACTTACGTGCGGCTCACCAATCAGGCGGCAAACGAAAGCAATAGCCAGGACGCCCTATATTTGCTCAATTTCGTGGCACGCCCCTCAGGAAAGCCCTTTTCTTTTTATTTGAAATCATTACCAAAGCTGAAGGCGGGCGTAGGCAAAAAGGCGATTCGGTTTACATACAAAGGCACGCCGGTTCAAATGGAAGTACACTATAACAAAACGATGGTAGATGTGATGAAAAATTATCCGCTGATTGCCGAACGAGAGTATCTCGAACTACCTCTGTCGGAGATACTGAGTCAATCACTACTGCCACAATTCCGGGAACTGCTGAAAGACAAGACCACGCGCCAGGCGGTGGAACTTTTGCTCGCGTTTACGCGTTCGAGCTTTGAGTACAAAGAAGACAAGGCATTTTTTGGCAAAAGCAAGCCGATGATCGCCGACGAAGTGTTTTTCTACCCTTATTCGGATTGTGAAGACCGCACTGCACTTTTTTATGCAATGGTGAAGGAACTGCTTGATCTGCCGATGATTGTGATTGCTTTTCCCGATCATTTGACGGTGGCGGTAGGCCTGGCGGAAGAATTACCGGGGGCAGTGATTACACACAATGGCAAACGTTATTATATTTGCGACCCGACCGGACCTGTCAATTCGTCAGAAATAGGCATTTTCCCGCGTAGCTACGAAGACAGCACGTTTGAAATTATAAGCGACTACAAATAATTGATAATGAGTTGATTGTAACAAGTTGTTGTATTGGCGGATCGCTATTTTGAAAAAAATGGCGTGAATTTTGGTTTGGAATTTTTGAATGAGGCGAATATTTGGTTAATTCGCCAAGTTTTTTACTTTTGCCGAAAATTGCAAGGGTCTAAAGATTTTTGTACAAACGAAACTTCAGGAAACCATAACTAATTAGAAAATAAATTCAAATTCAGATCTTATATGTATTGGACCTTAGAACTTGCGCATCACCTGGAAGACGCCCCCTGGCCAGCTACCCGCGACGAATTGATTGACTACGCGATTCGTTCCGGCGCTCCCGTAGAGGTCATCGAAAACCTTCAAATGATGGAGGATGAAGGTGAAATGTATGATGGTATCGAGGACATTTGGCCCGACTATCCACGCAAAGACGATTTTTTATTCAACGAAGACGAGTACTAAACCGCC
>CAZGAU010000161.1:0-11801 GCA_964523725.1 uncultured Saprospiraceae bacterium | reverse complement strand
AAATGTCTTATTAAGTGAAGAGACACTTAAGCTTAAATAAAATATTTTATAAGAAGTTGATTGTCAGGTTAATTTGACTTTCGACAATCGACTGTAAAACTGTCTGACTACTTATTTATAATTGCGATTAAGCTTCTTCCAGAACCTTGGTCACCAGATCCGCAGCTTCCTGCAGGAGAATGGCTGAATGCACCGCCAAACCTGATTCATCGATCATTTTCTTGGCAATGTCGGCATTGGTTCCTTGCAAGCGAACGATCATCGGCACATTGATGTCGCCAATGTTTTTATAAGCATCGATAATACCCTGCGCTACGCGGTCGCAACGCACGATACCACCGAAAATATTGATCAGGATCGCCTTGACTTTTGGATCTTTGAGAATAATCCGGAAAGCATTTTCCACGCGCTTTGCATCGGCAGTACCACCCACGTCAAGGAAGTTAGCCGGCTCGCCCCCGGAGAGCTTGATCACGTCCATCGTAGCCATAGCCAGCCCCGCGCCGTTGACCATACAGCCTACGTTGCCATCGAGGTTTACAAAGTTCAGGTCGTATTGTCTGGCTTCCACATCAGTGGGATCTTCCTCGTCTTCGTCGCGCATGGCCTCCAGATCCTGGTGCCGGAACAAAGCGTTGTCATCCAGTGAAACTTTTGAATCCACCGCAATTACGCGGTTATCTCCGGTTACCACACAAGGGTTGATCTCAAACAAGGTTGCATCAGAACCAAGAAAAGCTTTATATAAAGAAGTTACAAACTTCACCATTTGCTTAAACGCATCGCCGCTCAATCCAAGATTAAAGGCAATTTTCCGCGCCTGGAACCCTTGCAAACCAAGGATCGGGTGTATAAATTCTTTGTGCACCAGGTGCGGTGTTTTTTCTGCCACCGCTTCAATATCCATACCACCTTCAGTAGAATAGATGATCACGTTGCGCTTGGTTTCGCGATCGGTCAGCACGGACACGTAAAACTCTTTACAGGACTCGAAATCAGGCGTATATGCATCTTCCGCGATCAAAATTTTGCGCACCAGTTTACCCGAACCTTCCATGCCGCCTGGTGTTTGTGGCGTCTTCAACATCATGCCAAGGATATTTCCAGCATGCATTTTCAGGTCTTCGAGGTTTTTGGCAACTTTCACCCCGCCGCCTTTACCGCGACCACCCGCGTGAATTTGTGCCTTGACAACTGCAAAATTGCTGCCGGTTTTTTCTTTGATCTTGTTGTAAGCTTCCACGGCTTCTTCCAACGTATGCGCTACATATCCTTCCTGGATCGCTACACCGTAGCTTTTGAGCAATTCTTTTCCCTGGTATTCGTGAAGATTCATTTGTGTTGATTTGCTGATTTGCTAATATGCTGATGTGCTTATTATTTGGTTTATGAATTGCTAATATCGACACATTAGCAAATTGACGAATAAGCCCATCATAAAGACGCCCAAAAGTAAGGAAGATTTGCGATTTGGAATGGACGATTTGCATTTTTTTTGGAATTGAATGTACTAAAAACCGGGCTTTCTAAGAAAAACAAGATTTAGAAATCTTCAATCATACATTAGCGAAAATTCGCTAAAGTATGTATCTTGTTGCAAAATCATACATACATGACCACGAGCACCACCAACAATGTATTCAATGCTAAAGCACCGGAAACCCAAAAACTGATTGCCAACCTGAATACCAATTGGAAAATGCAATTCTACTTTTGGAAGCGCCTTCCTTCTTTATTGTTCTGGAGCGTACGTGTAAAATATTGTGATTCTCAACGAGCGGAAGTCTCAATTCCCTTCAAATGGCGTACTCAAAATCCATTTCATTCTACTTATTTTGCGGCATTATGTGGTGCAGCAGAGCTTTCCACCGGATTATTGGGACTGGTTGCGGTTCATGGGCGCGGGCGTATTTCGATGCTGATTACGAATCTGGAAGCGGAATTTGTAAAGAAAGCAACAGATATCACGATATTTAAATGCGAAGCAGGCGATCAAATTCTGGAGGCGGTACAAAAAGCCATTGATACGGGCGAAGCGCAACAAATAAGGGTCACTTCCGTCGGTAACAATCCGGCTGGTGAAACCATTGCGAAAATGACCCTTACCTGGTCGTTTAAAACAAAAAAATAATGTAAAACTTACTGTATCATAACACGTTTGACGGAATTACCGCGTGCCGTTGTAAAATTCAGAAAATACATGCCTTTGGCGGGGCTATTGGGTGTAAATTTCAGTGTGCTTTCACCCGCCAAAACCTCATAATTACTGGTTTGGATCAATTTCCCGGACACATCCAGCATGCGCAAGGTCAGGTCGGTGCTTTCCGGCGTTGTCACCTGAATCGTCCAAGTTTGTCCTTCACTCAGCGGATTCGGGAAGATTTCAAAAATTGACTTTTCGTCAAGATCATTTACCGAGGTGGTCATATCCGCCGTTCTGAAAGTGCTCGATGAACTGAATTTGGTGCAAAAACTATTCCGGTTATAGCCCTTGATTCGCCAGTAATAGGTCCTGTTATTGTTCAAGCCAGTGATGGTTACACTATTCGTATTCACATAATGGGTCTGCGTCAATGCCGCCGGAAAAGAACCCAAAATACTGACTTCCAAAATGTAAGAAGTCGCCTCCGGCAGGGGTTCCCATTGCAGGAAAACACTGTTGTAGTCCACCGTTTCGCCTTTGGATGGTGTGAGCGGAGTGGAAGTCACTGCATCAATGGAATTTGCCGGCTGGGCACGATTCAAATAAGAAGACTTGGCGCTTTGCAGGTGCGAACGCATAGCCTGTACTTGTCCCGCTGAGAACCGGGTAATACAACGATCTAAGGAATATGACATAATATTGGTACCATCCGATTTAAAAGATTGACCAGTAGGGTCTTTTTGCACCACCGTGCTTAAGCCTTCGGAATCACAGTTCCAGCGGTCATTGAGATAATCGGGCGAAGTATCGCAAAAACCGTCGGCAGCCTGATCGCAATTGCTACCATCCACGCGTTCTACCAGCCTTCCAAAAATCTGGTTAGGCGCATTTTCTGTGTAATTCGGTTCGGATACAGCTTCCCAGCCAAAAAAAGTATGATAAAGTCCAAGAGCATGACCAATTTCATGAGCCAGGGTGTGATTACCACTGGAAATTTCGGATTTGCGCACAATCACGCCACTTCCTCCGATGCCTGTGGCATAGCCAGAGTTGTTGGCAGCGTTCAAAACAATATAGAAGTTCAAGGCATTAGAAACCCGATAATCCGAGTGCATTCTGTTGCCGGTGCTGGTACTGGTATGATCATAATAATCTGAACGGTTAATATATCTGAAATTCCCGTCGAGATAAAACTGAATATTGCCCGGTGCGAAATCTTCATTCATGGTACAAAGCGCATTTAAAACGCTGTTCACCGAAATATAGCCATCCCCTTCATTGGTACCTACTATATGAACAACCAAGGGGACATATAACAGATTATTATTTTTCTGAAAAGCTTGCCGGTTGCTCAGGTAGTCTTCGGTCCATTTTGATATTTCTGCCGGTGTGCCGCAGAAAGCCCCATTCTGTGCCACCACTGCGCTGCCAATAGACACACAGAGTCCGATACAAGCGAGTATTCTAGTAAAGCCAGTCATTTTTGTGAATTTATTGTATAATTATTTTTTCCGTTAATCTTCCTTGTTGGGTTTGCAACGTCAGGAAATAAATTCCTGCGTCAAGATTTTGGGTGGTGATAGGTAGTGTGTTGTTGCCTGCTTGAAAGCGCATTTTTCCAATATTAACAACCATTTGCCCTGTCAGGTTATACAATCGAATTTCCGCCTCAAAGCTCTCTGAAGTGTTAAACGCAATTTCTGTGCCAGTGTTTCGTTTGGCAGGGTTTGGAATGACCTTCCAGTCGTTCAGATGACCAATTTCTTTTATATCGGTAGCTATATCGCTGGTTTTGAATGTTTTAGGACTTGCCGCCTGAGCACAGGTATAATATTCGTTGTAGGGCCGAACGCGCCAGTAATAAGTTCTACCCGGGGATAAATCATTGATTTCCAGTTGATTTTTAGTAGTAATGTAAGTAAATGGTTGTAGGGAAAAAGAGGAAACCCGATCCACTTCCACCAGATAATGTGTAGCCCCATTTGCAACCGACCATTCCAGTTGAACCTTGTTGTAAAAAGGTGTTTGCTCACCGGCAGCAGGCCAAAGCAGCTGAACATTATCGGAAACCTGGGTATAAAGTGGCGTATAACCGGTGCGTATGTGTCCCCGGGCTGCCGACATCAGATCCGCCCGCATCAAAAACGTTTGTCCTTGTGAAAAATGATAGTCTGATCGATCACACCGGTCAAAATAAGCCATAAAATTAGTTTCGTCAGGATCCACCAACACGTCCGCAGGATCTTTGGCGCCACCGGCATAATCGCAATCGTGATACCAAAAATACCCGAAATTATAATCAGGTGGCGTGTCACAGACATAATCGCCGGCGCTTTCGCAATTGGATCCATCCTGCCGTTCGGTTGGAACAGACATTGGCGACATGGATGGTGCAGGATTGCCATGTTTATTGGCAGTCCAGGGATCAATATCCCATCCGTAAAATGTATGCAGCAAACTAAAAAAATGTCCCATTTCGTGCGTCAACGTATAAGAACTTCGATTGATTTCATCCCGCCGGATCACCAGCCAGTCTTGGGAAATTTGATAAAGTCCGTAGGTAATGGCGTCCGGGCTAGGCGAATAAGGTGTTTTGACAATCCAGACATTCAATGCGCCCGTATCACGTTTCGGTCCCATCCGGTTATTATTGTGATAATGATCTTCATTGATCTGTGTATCATTAACGAGATTGAAACTGTCTTTGATATAAAATTGAATACCTACGGTTGAGAAATCTTGATTCAAGGTACAAATCTGATCCAGCAAATTCTTGTAATTCACTCTGCCTGAACCGTTATTTTGCGCAACCAGATGAAATTTAACCGGAACATAGTGCGTGCTCCTGCTTTGAACAAGTTCCTGCGACAACCTTTTATTAGCCAGAAGCCTGTTCTTGATTGTATTCATCCCGGCGGCATCTGTACCACACCATTGAGGAGGTGATTGCGCCTGCCCGACAGATACAATTGTACAAATGATAATCAGTATACTTAATCGTTGGATGTAGATCATAAGCCTCTTTTTACTCGGTCGCCAACAAAACTGAGACGAATTTATCAAAAAATGTCGTTCAAATCCGAAATCTCAAAGCCAAATCTTTCGTCTTACAATTAACAAAGCTGACAAAAAATCAATATAATTGCAGCAATTTTCAAGGTTGACGTATTAAAAGACATAGGAGCTTTGTGTATAAACGTCAACCTACCAACCTTTAAACCTAAATAAATCAATACCATGAGTAAAGTAACCGTCATAGGCGCCGGAAATGTGGGCGCAACCTGTGCAAATGTACTCGCACATAAAGATATTGTTAAAGAGGTCGTCCTTTTAGACATTCAAGGTGATCTTGCCAGAGGTAAAGCACTCGACAGCTGGCAGCAGGCGCCAATCGATTATTACAGCACGTACCTACAGGGTACTGATGATTACAAAGATACTGCAAATTCTGACATTGTGGTAATCACCGCCGGTGTACCGCGCAAACCTGGCATGAGCCGCGATGATTTGATTTCAACGAATGCAAAAATCGTTAATGCCGTTACTGATTCTATCATGAAACACTCCAGCAACCCGATCATTATCGTGGTTTCCAATCCGCTGGATGTGATGACTTACGCTGCGCACAAGTCTTCTGGTTTGGATGCAACCAAGGTGTTTGGTATGGCAGGCATTCTGGATACGGCGCGTTACCGTGCATTCTTGGCAACCGAATTGCAGGTTTCTCCGAAAGATATTCAGGCAGTGCTCATGGGCGGCCACGGTGATACAATGGTTCCGCTGCCACGCTACACGACCGTTGCGGGTATTCCGGTAACGGAAATGATCTCGGAAGAAAAACTGAATGCGATCGTAGAGCGCACCAAAGTAGGTGGCGGTGAACTGGTAAAACTGATGGGTACGTCTGCCTGGTATGCACCGGGTGCTGCGGCTGCACAAATGGTGGAATCAATCGTAAAAGACGAAAATCGTATTTTCCCTTGCTGTGTCAAGCTGGAAGGTCAATACGGTTTGGACAATATCTACGTGGGTGTGCCTGTGAAACTGGGCAAATCCGGTATCAATTCTATGATTGAACTGAAACTTACGCCTGATGAAATGGCATCATTGCATGCCTCAGCATCCGCGGTGAAGTCTGTAATGGAAGTTTACGATAAAATGTAAGATTTGAACCGGGTTATTGGTTGACCGTTTTGGCAAACTCCAAATTAAAACAACCAATAACCCTACTTTTTATATATCCAACTGCTCCAGAATCCGGTCGATATCGACATGTTCTTTAATGAGTTCCACAGCCCGCTTGATCTTCCAGGGTGTTTTGGTATTAATTTTCACTTCTATCCGGCTCACTTTGACTACGGAACCGTAAGTATCAAGCGTTGTAGTAATTACCGGAATTTTATTTTCAATAAAGTAAGGTTTGTTTAAATCCAATCGCTCGTGCCAGCGCGCATGACGACTGTCTCCGGTCACGATTACCCCAGATAAAGGCGATTCTTCCAACTGCTTGATTTGGCTTATCTCCTCTATTTTGGAAATGGCTTCATCCACCCGGCGATAACTCACCACCAACAGCACATCCTTAAAGGAACCAAATTCTTCCATGTCAATCAAGGAACCAGCAATGATATCCTCCACCCGGTTGTTTAATTGATCTTCATTCAGCACTACATTTCCCTCCACCGCCTGATTCACCGTTTCCATAATGGGGAACGACAAGGATTTGTCATACGGCAATACGCCAAGTAAGGGAATGTCGATTTGTTCCAGCTTTTTCCCCAAGTAATAAGCGATCTCATCCTTTTTTTCCTCGAAAACTTTATTCACAATCACGCCCAAAATCGGCACTTTCTCTTCCCGAAAAAGCGCCGTGCTCATGTGCAAGCGATCAATGGTATTACCAATACCGCCTTCCACGATCATCACCACGCCGCAGCCCAGCATTTTAGCCACTTGCGCGTTGGACAAATCCACCACGCGACCCACGCCCGGATGCCCTGTGCCTTCGTACACAATCAAATCATGCGCTGATTCGAGTTGCGCCGCAGCGTTGAGAATGCGCTCCCGGAAATCAAACTGGGTCGGATCTTCAATATACCGGCGGGTCACACCGGGCCCCAGCACCACCGGGCTGTGCCAGTCGGGGTTCATGTTGAAATGCAAAAAATCGGAGAAAAGTACTGCGTCTTTATCAGCAATAGCGCCATCTACATTGACAAACTTTTGACCAACCGGTTTGCAATAACCTACCTTCAATCCTTTTTCTGCAAGATTTACCATCAATCCGAGGGTGGAAGTTGTTTTTCCGGTGTGTTGTCCTGTAGCGGCAACATAAATATTTTTCATTCTAAGCCGGTTTAATATCTGTTTCAGCTTGTTCTGATGCCTGATTATACGGGACAAATGAGCCTAAGTTGAATTTTCCGAAAGATATTCAAAAAAAAGCCCGCTGCATCAGGAATTTTCGTGTCACTTTCTATTATACCAACCAAGTTAGAAAATGATTTGAATCGCGCCGCTTTTTTATTGAAAAATTAGGTTCAAGCTTTGTTGCAGTAATTGGCAAATTTAGCAACGGTAAGGGTATTGAGGCATTGATCGGCAGTGAGCCCGCCCTTTCGCGCCGAGAGTACGCCAAAATGAATATCGTGAATACCTTCGCGACTGTGCGCATCCGGATTAACGGCGATTTTCACACCTTTGTCCAGCGCGTAAGGAATCCAGGTCCAGTCGAGATCCAGTCGATACGGATTGGCATTCAGCTCAATTGCCACGCCGTTGGCAGCGCAGGCATCAATCACTTTTTGATGATCAATGGGGTAGCCTTCCCGCGAAAGCAGCAGGCGGCCGGTCGGGTGCCCCAGAATGGTCGTATAGGGATTTTCAATGGCGGTGATAAGTCGCTGAGTAGCTTTGGCTTCGTCCATGCGCAAATTGGTATGCACCGAAGCGATTATAAAATCGAATTGTTTTAATATATCTTCCTCATAATCAAGCGATCCGTTGTTCAGAATATCGCTTTCAATACCCTTAAAAATGCGGAAAGGAGTCAGTTCCGTGTTCAATTCATCCACCTCTGCCCATTGCTGCAAAACGCGTTCCGGTTGCAATCCATTGGCATAAAAAGCAGCTTTGGAGTGGTCGGTCAGCCCCAGGTATTCGTAGCCCTGACTTTTAGCGTATTCTGCCATTTCCCGTAAAGTGTGCAAGCCATCGCTGTAAGTCGTATGCGCATGAATCACACCACGTATTTCACTCTCTTCCAGTAACTTAGGCAAATTTCCAGAAACCGCTTTTTCCAAAATATCTCCATTCTCCCTGAGTTCGGGCTCGATGTAGGCGAGGTTCGCTTTGGCAAATACCGCTTGTTCGTCCGCCAGCCCTTTAAAATCAAGATCAGGGAAACGCTTGACAAAACTTTCCAGAAAAGCAGGCGCAGCCGTATAACGAAACATTTTGGAGCCGAAGGAATCTGGTTCGCACAAATATATTTTCACCGGATAGCCATCAGCTGTCTCTGCATGAATGGAATTATTACTTTGTTCTTTCTTTATAAGAAACTCATTATCAAACAGATGTCCAATTTCATTTACACTACCAATTAATAACTCGATCGAATCTATGATATTGCAGTAGCGACGCATCGCGCCGGTCAGGCTAAGCTTCGCATCGGGCAGTTTTTCCTGTATTTTTGGCAGTAGTTCAGCCGCAACCTTTTCCAGCGCCGCGTAGTGAAGTTTATCTTTGGATCGTTGATAATACTCAAGTTTCTGGCGCAGATTATCCTGCGTTTTTTCACCAAAGCCCTTCAATTCTATCAAGCGATTTTCATTCACCGCGTACATGAGCTCCCCGACGCTTTCCACACCAAGGTCTTTCCACACTGTCAGAATTTTCTTGGGGCCAAAACCCCCAATATTCAGCATTTCTACCACTCCCGGAGGCGTGGTGGACTTGTATTTTTCCAGCGTGGACATTTTACCTGTATCCAGCAATTCCCGGATTTTTCCGGCAATGGCCGTGCCCACGCCTTTGATTCCGGCAATTTCTTCATCGCTCATTTCCGCCAGCGGCTGATCGAGCTTGCGCAGCGTAATGTAAGCGTTTTGGTAGGAACGTATTTTGAATGGGTTTTCACCATGGAGTTCCATGATCTCTCCCAGTTGTTGTAAAGCTTTTGCAATTTCTTTATTTGTCATTCCAGGATTTAAAAATTTCTTTTGCGAATAAAACTATTCCCATTATTTCAGCCACTGCACAATCGTTCGGGTTGTTGCTTCTGCAAATAAATCCACGATTTCATCATCCATCAACATTTTGGCATCTTCAAAATTGTCAAAAAACAAGTGTTCGATCAGAATCGCCGGCATGACCGTTTTAGTGAGTACATAAAATCCCGCTTCCCGGTCGTAATCGCCATCGGAAGTATCGGAACGCATGACAATCCGGTTTCCCAGAAGATCCTTTACATTATTGTAATGTAAATCGGCAATCGAATCAGAATCTGTAGTGCCTCGGGAAGTGTAAATTTCGTAGCCACGCGCCAAACCATTGGCAGCATTGGCATGATTGGAGATAAAAATGCCCGGTTTGTAATTATAATGATACCAGTTTGCCATATTCACGCGATGGTCGAGCGGTGTATCCAGGTATTCGTGGCTGACAATAATGTAAGTAATACCCAGTCTTTCGAGTTTCATCGCCACCCGATTGGTCACCGTGCGGTTAAACACTCCTTCATAAAACCAGCGTCCGTTATGAAAAGTACCCTGCGCGTGCTGAAACTGCTTGCCTGGAGCGGTCAAATATCTGCCGTTTTTATCTAGCCCGCTGTGACCGGCATCAAGGAATATGCATAAATCTTTCATGGTTGGATTTTTTTGGTGCTTAGGATTTAGTGCCCAAATTTAAGGTAAAAAAGTAATTTTCCCGGTAAGTAAAAAAGTGAATCGCCGAAAATGTTGACTTTCGGGCATAATGATCGGATTATTTTGCCGGATTATTGACTTCTGGCCAACAAACCCGATTAAAATCAAAAATTTTCTCAGTGAAAACAGCTTCCTTACCTAACTTTGCGTTTCGTTTAAAAAATCTGACTATGAAAAAATTGATGTTTCTCTTTGCTGGTTTGGGTTTGTTGTTGTTTGGCTGTTCAAAAGACGAGAACAACGATAATCAGGCGGAGATTGATCGTATGATCATCGAGCAATACTTACTGGACAATAACATTGCAGCTACGGCGCATCCTTCGGGCTTGTATTATGTGATCAACGAAACTGGCGTAGGCGGGCATCCCGCTCCCAACTCCAAAGTGATCGTGAAATACAAAGGTTATTTGACTAATGGAACGGTTTTTGACCAAACCGCAGAGGGTAAAGCCCAACCATTTCAGTTGCAAACCCTGATTGAAGGCTGGCGAATCGGTATTCCACTGCTGAAGAAAGGTGGAAAAGGCACCTTTTTTGTTCCATCTGATCTTGGCTATGGAAGTCGCTCCACTACTACCATTCCGGCAAACTCTGTGCTGATTTTTGAAATTGAACTGGTAGATTATTTATAATGAAAGCGCTCCGGCTTGGTTTGATGATATTGGTATTTGCCGGCTCGCTACGCGCGCAGTCAACCATACACCTTGCCGAATATCTGACCAATCAAGCCGGAGACACCCTTGTTTTTGAGAATATCGCCGCTCAAAACCTGCCGTCTTTTTCCATTTTGTTTTTTCAAACTGAACAGATTGAAGGGCTTATCCGCCGCGAAAGCGATGCTCAAATCAGACAGGAAAAACTGGACAAGGAAAGTTGGAAATTATTATCAATGGCTTTGAATAGCCGTAAAATCAATTTGGAAGAGGCGGTCGAACTTTTTCCCATCAACGTTCAAGTCAACAAAAACTACACATTTTCAACCAATTACACTTCCTCATCCACAAGGGGAACCCTGAAAATCGAAGCTTTCACCCCGGGTTTTGAATCGGCCCAAACACCGCTACGCAATTTCACCGACTGTCTTAAACTGGAAATTCGCCTGATTTTTATTGAAAACAAGACCCCGGTTCGGCGGATTGAATTGATCGAATGGTACGCCAAAGACTTTGGGTTGGTAAAATTGATTAAAAATACCTACGAAAATAATACCCGGACGACCGTTGCCACTTCGCTCCAACAAGCCACGCTGGGCGGAAAACCCCTGGAGGGAAGAAAGAGATGAGGTTGTTATTGGTTATCTGAAAATACTTAACTCCAGATAACCAATAACAAATAACAAAATTACGCCTGCGCCTTAGGTGTACTAAAATTCATTGGCGGGAACGGTGGCTGCTCGGGCTCCTCGATCATACCAAACTGCGATTCGAATTTGTTAATGTTGTCTTGCAATGCCCGCATCAATCGCTTGGCGTGTTGTGGCGTCAGTATAACCCTTGATTTCACCTTTGCTTTGGGCACATTGGGCACAATTCGGATAAAATCTACCACAAACTCCGAAGGTGAATGCGAGATGATCGCCAGATTGGAATAAACGCCCTCCGCTACCTCTTCCGACAATTCTATATTAAGTTGATTCGGTCCTTTTTTACTTTCGTCCATGATGATTATTTTTTAGATGTTGATTTTTTAGCAACTGGTTTCTTGGCCGTACTTTTTTTCGTCGTCGATTT
>CAZGAU010000160.1:8994-11860 GCA_964523725.1 uncultured Saprospiraceae bacterium | reverse complement strand
GGTAGAAGCTATGATAAATATGGCAATTTGCTGGATGTAAAAGAATATTTTCAAAGCAATGGGGATGTGAAAGGAGATGAGCAGCGCGAGGGGGAATACACCAAAATTCTGGCTGACCGGATCGTGGAGCGTTATCATAAAGATAACATTGTGCTAAGCAGCCACCTGGTGTCATTTGCTGCTTTTGAAATTTTGAAACGCAACAACAGCAAGCTTGATTTATATGGCATTCTGCGCCTACCACCGGATGACTTCGCATTTCAGGAGGAAACCCTGCGCGATGTGGTCGGCCAATTGAAAAAACAATTAATAGAAATGGAGCAAAACGGTGAGATCAAGCTTTCGGAACAAATTCACTGGGAGGTGGATCGCCTGATCGCCGATGGCATTAACCGTTTGGGAAATTACCACCTTCGCAAGCCGTTGAAATATAATAAAAACGGACAAATTATAAGTGAAAGCTTTAATCTGCTTTATTTTTATCATAACAGGCTGGAAAATTATAATCTTGAGCATAAAATTAAATGGAAAAAACAGGAATTGATAATGATTTAGCACCGGACTTATGGAGGTATTAAAAAGAATTTTCCTCTCGGAAAAAATTATTATGATGGTCATACTGCTCAATGCAGTAGTGGTTTTCCTGATGTATTTCCCGGCGTATCAGCATAGCCTGGTGCTGGAAATAATGGACCAATTATTCCTGCTGTTTTTTATCACCGAAATGCTGGTAAAGCTTTACATTCTGAAGCCGCGGCAATTTTTTGAAATGGGCTGGAATCGCTTTGATTTCGCTATCGTGGTGGGGAGTTTGCCCTCGGTGCTGGTACATTTTTTACCGGTTCCCAATACCTCCATGCTGATTATTCTGCGTTTGTTCCGGCTCATTCGACTCATCCGGTTTATACGTTTCATTCCCGACCTCGGCAAGATCATGCAGGGGCTCGGGCGGGCGTTGAAAGCCTCGGTTTTTGTACTCATGGCATTGCTGGTGCTTAATTTTTTACTGGCGATATTTACCTGTCATTTTTACGCTGCTGTGGCGCCGGAGTATTTTGGAGATCCCTTATTATCAGCTTATTCTATTTTCCAAATGTTCACCGTAGAAGGCTGGCACGAAATAGCAGCCACCATTTCTGCCAAGACCGAAAACCCTTTGCTGGTGGGCATTACACGATTTTATTTTGTACTGATCGTGCTGATTGGCGGTATTTTTGGAATGTCTCTGGCGAATGCCGTTTTTGTAGATGAAATGACGATGGATAATAATAGAATTCTGGAAGATAAAGTGGACGAGTTGAAAAAAGATATTTCTGAACTAAAAGAAATGCTACGACACCGGCAGGATAAAAAGATTTTATAATATCATGAAAGCGTTAATACTGGAAGGTAAAAATCAAACGATTCAATACAAAGATACGCCCAATCCTGAGCCCGGACAGGGTGAGGTTGTGGTGCAGCTCAAAGCGGCCGCCCTCAACCGCCGCGATGTGTTTATTACACAGGGATTATATCCGGGTATCAAATTTCCGATCATTTTGGGTTCAGATGGAGCCGGTTTGTATAATAACCGTGAAGTTATTATAAATCCAAATAATGATTGGGGCGATAAACCTGAATATCAATCCAAAAAATATCATATTCTGGGTTTGCCCCAAAACGGAACCTTTGCCGAGCAGGTGGTGGTAAATGAAGACAGGCTGGTGGACAAACCCAATCACCTGAGCTGGGAACAGGCGGCCGCGCTGCCTTTGGCGGGGATGACGGCTTACCGGGCGCTTTTCACAAAAGGCAAACTTCAGAAAGGAGATGATCTATTGATCACCGGGATCGGCGGCGGCGTGGCGCAGTTTGTACTGCAATTTGCGGTGGCGATTGGGGCAAATGTATATGTAACTTCCAGTTCTGACGAAAAAATAGAACGGGCAAAAGAGCTGGGCGCCAAAGGCGGCGCGAATTACAGAAAAGATAACTGGAACGAGCAACTCAGCGAGCAAGCCGGCTCGTTTGATGTGATTGTGGACAGTGCCGGGGGGAGCGGGTTTACGCCCTTGCTCAAGCTGTGCAAACCCGGCGCCCGGGTCGTAATTTATGGCGGTACACGGGGCAAGGTGCCGGAAATAAGCCCGCAGATTATTTTCTGGAAACAGATTTCTATTTTGGGCACGACGATGTCCACCGATGGGGAATTTAAAGATATGATAGACTTTGTAAATAAGCATCAAATTATACCGATCATAGATTCGGTTTATGATATTAAAGATGGCGCTGAGGCTTTCCAGCGAATGTCCAACAGCGATCAGTTTGGAAAAATCGTAATCAGAATTGATGACTGACCCCGACAAAGGGTACGCCGCTATATTATATGAAAAGAATCGGATTACTTTCTGATACTCACAGTTTTTTGGATGAAAAAATCCTGGAATATTTTGCTGAATGTAATGAGATTTGGCATGCAGGTGATATCGGTAGCCTCGAAGTCGCGGATCAACTTGGAGCCTTCAAACCTTTTCGGGCGGTGTACGGCAATATCGACGGCGGCGAGATTCGGCAGCGTTATCCGCTTAATTTGCGCTTTACTTGCGAAGAGGTAGATGTTTTTATGACCCATATTGGCGGCTATCCCGGAAAATATACGGCCCGTGTCAAGGAAATTCTAAAAGCTGATCCACCGAAACTCTACATCTGCGGGCATTCCCATATTCTAAAAGTAATGCCCGACAAGCAACTTGATTTATTACATATCAACCCCGGCGCCTGTGGAAATGAAGGGTTTCATAAAATAAAAACCATTATACGTTTTACATTAGATGCCGGAAATATCAAGGATTTGGAAGTCATAGAATTAGGGCAGCGGGGAATGTAA
>CAZGAU010000160.1:0-8894 GCA_964523725.1 uncultured Saprospiraceae bacterium | reverse complement strand
TGCCGGAAATATCAAGGATTTGGAAGTCATAGAATTAGGGCAGCGGGGAATGTAATAAAGATATAACAAAAATGCCACCTCCCGCAGGAAATGGCACCTCTCCGCATGAAGTTTATCTTTTCCGGATGTAAATATCGCCGTGCCAGGTCTGTATCGAAACTTCTGGGCCGCCGCCATTGATCGAGCCGGTAATCCAGTTGTCTATCACGGTTTTCTTCCATTTATCGCCTTCTTTTTTGATTTGATTAGGCGACTTATTTAGTTGCATATCAAAATCAGTATAAATATCGCCCTGCTGGGATTTCATTTTGAAGTTTGCCTTGGCGCTGGCGGGCAATGTAATATCTACCTTTCCATTATAGGTTACAAAGGTCATTGGCTCGTCGTTATTTACTTTAGTAAATGTCACCAGAATCTGGCCATTGTAAGTATTCGCTACCACGGAGCCTTCGATTTCCTTCGCCGTGATGCGCCCGTTGTAGGATTCCAGCGCGATTTTACCGGCTATATTTTCCACCTCGATTTCGCCTTTGTTATAACTTTGTAATTCCAGGTCAAAATTCCGCGGTACTTCGATATTGAGTATCAAGCCCTTATTCCAGTCGTCGGATTCCACATATACCGAGTTGCTTTGTTCGGTTATTTCCAGACTGGGCAGCCCACCGCTGATTTTTTTCATGCCGTTTTTGGCATCCGTGATCTTGGTTTCGCCGCTTTCCATGCTTTGATATTTGACCAATATATCCTGGCGATTCACACCCTTGACGGTAATCGGTCCCTTGTGAATTTCCACATGTAATGTCCCGCGTTTTCCGGGATCGCTGAGTGGGATCGTGACGTCCTGGCTCTGCTGCGCTTCCAGAAACAGGAACGACAGCATCAATGTAATGAAAATATAATATTTACGTTTCATGTCATTAATTATTATTGTTAAATTCATTTACTGTTCTTTAATAAACACATCACCATTAAAGGTTTCGAATTCCAGTTTTGGGCCGCCGTTGCGCACTTTGATGCCCGCCTTACCACCAACTTTATAGGTCACGCCCTTGCTTTCCTTGGCTTTTTCCACTTTTAAAGGGAGCGGTTCCATGCTGGCATCGTCGATATCGGTATAAAAATCGCCGTTATAACTTTCAAAATACATGTTGGACGAGCTACCCTTCGGGAATACGGCATTAATATCACCATTCAGCGTATAAAATTTGGAATCACCCGCCGGCATTTTTACATAAGTAAGCGTTACGTCGCCATTCACCGTGCGCACATTGGACGTGCCAGCCACCTGCTCCAATGTAATAGCGCCATTTACATTATTTACATCAAGCGTGCCGGCAGTGTTTTTTACTATAATGTCGCCGTTATTTACCGTAGAAATATCAAGATTTAAACCGCGCGGCAACTTTATTTTAAAATCCAGCTTAAAATCATAACCCGTTTTCCAGTTGCAATTATTTTTATACATCATGTTCCAGTCGTCCCAGTTACCTGGGTCGAGCAATTCCAGGTTTTCATTGCTGCAAGGCGTTTTTTGATACAAAAGCACCGCGTTTCCTTTCTGTACGACGCCCAGCTCCGCTTCCTGCCAGCCTTGTTCGAGTTGACTTTCGCTCTTGGCTTTAATGGTTTTATTTACTTCCAGTATAATTTTCGTACCGTCGTAACCCTCCAAATTTAAGCCGCCATTGATGTTGCGAATATGTAATAAACCTTCGTTGCCAATCTCGATTTCCTTTTTAATTACTTCGCTGCGTTCGGTTTTGGACGATTGACCCGGAAGTCCGCAGGTCGTTAATGCGATTAAGCTGATGCCAAGTATCCATTTTTTCATAGTCGGATGAATTTTATTTATTAAAAAATATAATTAGTCAGACAGTATTACAGTCGATTGCCGAAAGTCCAATTAGACTGACAGTCAAATCCTTATAAAGTATTTTATTTAAACTTAAAATTATCTTTTTACTTAATATCAAGTAAATAATCACGAACCGCTACACCGTTACACCGTTACACCAATCTTACATCAAAATTTCAATACGGCTCTTAATTTTTTCCTTCACTTCCTCCGGGGCGCGGTCGCTTTCCAGCAGTTCTTTGAACGCCTCTACCGAGCGTTTTTCCTGCAAAGCCACCATCACTTCTGCCAGTGCGATCTGCACCAGCGGTGAGTTTTGGTGCTGGATCGAGCGAATCAGCCCTTCGCGTACGACTGGATTCTCTGCGTATTGATACAAAGCTTCCAGGGCCGCCAACCGCACATTAATATTACGGTCGTTATTTAGCGTATGTAATAATGCTTGTGTAACCTCCTCGCTGGCATCGTCGAACTCTTCGCTGATTTTCACGGCTTTCAGCCGATCGTGAATCGATTCTTTTTCCAGCATGGTGAGCATCATCATTTCTTTCATGGATTTTAATTCCGCTTTTACCTGTGCCATATCCTGCTGATTATCAGCGTCTGATGACTGTAATAAATATCCGGCTGTAAATCCCGCCATTAAAGTGATGATGACAATTGCAGCCTGCAAAGCCGGTGAAAGTATCCAGCGTTTTTGCCATAAACCTGTGATAATAGAACCCGGCGAACGCTCAGCTTTTTGCTTTTCACGAGCTAATAATTCCTGGAAATTATTACGCAAATTATTTTCCGATTGTAAATAACTCATTGCTTCCAAATGCCTGCCAAGTGCGCTCAAATTTTCCAGTTCATCGAGCTCAATCAGTTCATTTTCAATACATTGCTCGATGAGCGCTTCGTCCTCCGGCGTTGCGATACCTCGATTAAATCGTTCGATTAATTGCTGAATGGTTTCGGGTTGTATGTTCATGATATTATTGTTTCAATTTGAAATAAACTTCGCGTAAAGCCTTTAATGCCCGGAACACCCGAACTTTTACGGCATTTTCTTCGCAGCCGAGCAATTCACCGATGTCTTTGTATTTCATGCCTTGTAACTTGCTCATTACCAGGACTTCGCGTTTATCTGCTTCCAACAATTGTAAAGCCCGTTTCAACAAATCCAGGTCATCCTGTTCTATCAACAACTGGATTTGATTCGGTGCTTCATCTTCTATTCTTTCTTGCCAGTTTTCAATGGCTTCCAGATTTTGCATGCGTTTTTTCTTAAAGCGATCCCGCCCAACGTTTTTGGCAATGTGAAACACCCAGGCTTTAAATTCGCCGTCGCCCCGGAACTGATGCCGGTATTTTAAAATCCGGTAAAAAACATTTTGCACCAAATCTTCACACTCCGCCGGATGCTGCGTCATTTGATAAAAATAACTAAACAGCCAGCGATGGTAACGCTCGAACAGCAAGCCCAATTGATCCAGATCACCGTCTTTGACCCTGAGCATCAGGAAATTATCGGATATCGCATTCACTACTGGCGGTTTTTCGTGCATAGTTGTGGTCTAAAACTCCATGACTTTGCCAAGGTTACCAAAATGAGAATTTTTTTTCTTAAATAAAACCATTCGGTCATTCCCACCCGTAATCATAGGAAAGTCATAATTCCAACAAACATGATTTAATTATTATTTAAACCCAAAACTTACATTACATGAAAAGTTACTTACTTTTCCGCTTTCTGCGGTTGCAGAAAGGGGGTCTCATTTTATTGTTTTTACTGAGCGTTTGTTTCCAACTTAATGGCTCCAGCCACCGGGAAGCGCCGCTTATCGCAAATGATCCACTCGCTGACAATACCGATCTGTATGCTTTTCGAAGCCCCGACAACCCGAACATGATCACGATTATTGCCAATTACATTCCGGCGGAATTGCCATTCGGTGGTCCCAATTATTTTTCATTTGGTGAAAATATTCGCTATGAAATTCATATTGATAATAATCTGGCGACCCCGGGCGACGATATTATTTACCGCTTTACTTTCCAGAGAGTAAATCAGGATCCGACCACGTTTTTCAACATCCGGCTTGGGATGCAAAATTTGAAAACCACTTATACTATGGAGCGCAGCATCAACGGCGGCGCGAGTTTTCAAACGCTGATTTCTGGCGGCATTGTACCTCCTAATAACATCGGCCCACGTTCGATCGAGGGTGGCGCCGGGCTTGGCGCAATGAGCTACGAAGAACTGATCCAGGCGGCGATTACTACGGCATCTTCTTCCGATGGCGAGCGCGTATTCTGTGGCCCCGCGGATGATCCGTTTTACGTGGATCTGGGTGGTATTTTTGATTTGGGCGATGCGCCACGTCAGAATAGCCGGGTTAGAGATGGTTTGGCCAAGTATAATGTACACTCGATTGCCATTCAGATTCCGATTCGACTGTTGCAGAAAGACCGCAAAGATGTTGGTCAGGCAACCAATATTCTGGACGGTGACTTTGTCATCGGAGTTTGGGCTTCGGCGAGCCGTCGCGCCATTCGTACCTTGAACACCGATGGAACCGCCCCGGATGACAGCGGCGACTGGATCCAGGTGTCGCGCCTGGGTATGCCACTGACCAATGAAGCCGTGATTCCGCTTGGCTATAAAGATGTTTGGAATTTTATGACGCCTTACCAGGATTTGGATAGCCTGGCTACATTTGGTAATTTCTTCTACAATCCAGAATTGGCGCTGTACATGGACGATAGCCAGTTTGGCGGCGCGGTGCCTGCGTTTGCTGGTTTGCGTATTCAATCCAAGTCGCTCGGAAGTTTCGATTTTCGCAATGGCAAGGACGGTTTGTACGGTCTGAAAGGCAATCCCGCACTGGCTGGAACAGCTTTGGATGATGCCGTTTTCGGAACCTTGCTCTTGCCGGCTCCAGCTTCGCCACGATCTGTGGATTTGTGGCCGATTTTTCATACCGGTGTGCCGAATCTGGCGCCGTACCAACTGGCGACCGGCAAAGGCGGAAACCCACTTGCTGCTGGTAAACCCTTCATTAACAACTTCTTACCCAACGGGGGTGATATGCTTCGACTGAATATGGCCGTGCCACCCACGCCGAGAGACGATCCTCAATTCAGTAGTTTGGGGCTGGTGCAAGCAGCCGTGCTTGGTTTGACCGATCCGGCTTATAATGATAATACCAATATTCAGGCGATTCCGAATATGGATGGCTTCCCGAATGGCCGCCGCCTGGAGGATGACGTGACCCGCATTGAATTACAGGCAGTTGGAGGCGTGGTACTTGCCGCGGTTGGCTTATGGTATGATGATTACGTGCCGGGCAGTACGACCTCGCCGGTGACCAATTTGCTGGTGAATGTACTGCAATATTCTACTGGTGTGGAGACCAACGATAAAGCTTTCAGAAGCGAATTCCCATACCTGGCAGCGCCCTGGCGAGGCACCGAAGTTGGTCAATAAATATCATATTACCCTCATTCTATTAACTTTAATGTAAATAAAAATGAAAAAACTAAATATACTGATATACCTTTGCTTGCTGGTTGCCCAATTTGCCTGGGCCTCCAGCCATCGCGAAGCACCTTTAATTTCAAATGATCCGCTCGCGGACAATACGGATTTGTATGCCTTTCGCAGCCCGGATAATCCAAACATGATTACCATTATTGCGAGCTACGTGCCGATGCAATTGCCGCATGGAGGTCCTAATTATTACGGTTTTGGTGAAAATATTCGCTACGAAATTCATATTGATAATAATATTGCTACACCGGGAGACGACATTATATACCGCTTTACTTTTAATAAAGTTTATGAAGATCCGACAACGTTTTTTTACATCCGTTTAGGAAAACAAAACCATAAAACGACTTACACGCTGGAAAAAAGCACTGATGGCGGCGCTACCTTCCAAACGGTAGTGATGAATGGCGTAGTACCCCCGAATAACATTGGGCCGCGCTCGATCGAAGGTGCAGCGGGACTGAACACGACCTACGCCATGCTGATGTCGAATGCTATTACAACAGCATCCAGCGGCGAAAAAATATTCTGTGGACCTACTGATGATCCATTCTTCGTGGATTTGGGCGGTGTGTTTGATCTGGGCGATCTGCCGCGTCAGAATGGAACCCCCGTGGATGGCGTAGGCTGCCAGAATGTTTCCACCATTGCAATCCAGGTGCCGATTTCCATGCTGCAAAAGGATGGCAAATCCGTGGATATGGCTGCCAATATTCTGGATGGTGACTATGTAATTGGTGTTTGGGCTTCGGCGAGCCGCCGTCAGATCAGAACGCTCGATCCGGTTGCCGGCAGCGAATCTTACAGTGGTGACTGGGTGCAGGTATCTCGTCTGGGCATGCCGCTAACCAATGAAGCCGTGATTCCGATTGGTTTTAAAGACCTCTGGAATGCGACCACGCCTTACGAAGATTTGGCAAATCTGGCGATCTTCGGCGACTTTTTCTACAATCCGGAACTCGCGCTATACATGGACGACGATCAATTTGGTGGCGCCGTGCCTGCGTTTGCGCCTTTGCGTATCCAGCGAAACGCCCTGCAATCCTTTGATTTTGGCTTTGGTCAGGATGGTTTGTTTGGTTTGAAAGGTAATCCGGCATTGGCTGGAACGGCTTTGGATGATGCAATTTTTGGGACCTTGTTATTGCCAAAAGCGGGTGCTGCCCGTTCGGTGGATTTGTGGCCGATTTTTCATACGGGTGTCCCGAACTTGGCGCCATACCAACTGGCAACAGGCAAAGGCGGAAACCCTCTGGCTGCTGGTAAACCCTTCATTAATAACTTTTTACCAAACGGTGGCGATATGCTGCGCCTGAATATGGCGGTGCCGCCCACGCCGAGAGACGACGCCAATTTCAGTTCGCTAGGATTAGTGCAAGCGGCGGTTTTGGGTCTGACCAATTCCACTTATGCCAATACAGATATTCAATTTATTCCTAATATGGATGGCTTCCCGAATGGTCGCCGCCTGGAGGATGATGTGACCCGTATTGAATTACAGGCAGTTGGTGGCGTGGTGCTTGCCGCGATTGGCTTGTGGTACGATGATTACACCGCAGGCGATCCGAATCCGGTAACCCCGGATTTACTGGATGTACTGACTTATGATACCGGCATCAGCTCAAATGATACGACATTTAAAGCGTCTTTCCCGTATGTGCAAACGCCCTGGTCGGGCACGGGTAAATGTTCTGGTGAAATCGTGGATTATACCCAACCGGATATTCTGCCGCCAACGATGACAACCAGTGTAACCGGGCTGGATGCGCCGAATGTATTCGCGTACAATTTTCCGAATCCGTTTGAGACGACGACCACTTTCCGTTATCGCGTACGCACGAACAGTAAAGTAGCGATCCGAATTTATGATATCAATGGCAAGTTATTACAAACCCTGGTAAATGAAAACCGGCAAGCCGGTGAATATCAGATAGATTGGAATGCGAGCAGACTACCGGCAGGTACTTACATAGCTAAAGTGACTTCCGATAACAACCTGCTGCAAGCCGTTAAATTATTGAAATCACATTAAAATTTAGGGGGAAAATCATTTTTAGAGAGCGCGCTTGTTTTTTTTTGGTCTAAAGACCAGCAAGTGCGCTTTTTTTCTTTCAAAATAATATTCATCATGAAAAATATAATAAACTCCATCTTTTTATTATTAATAATAACCGCGTGTCAATCCAGCGATAAAAACAAAGATAATTCCGGTGCTCCGGAGATTCCGGAATTGCTGCAACGCCAGGCAGTGATTGGGCCCACTGAAGAAATGGGTAATGTAAATGATTTGTATCAAAATCTGGTGGGTAAAATTAAAGCTGATCCCAAAAACATTGACGCACGCCTGACGCTGGCGGAGCTGTTCATGCAGGAAGCCCGTATTTCCGGGGAGCACGGGCATTATTTTCCGGCGGCGCTTACCCTTATTAACGTGGTACTAAATGAAAATCCTGAAACAGGTTTGAAATATCGTGCCATGCTGGATAAAGCTTCGGTATTACTTTCTTTACATCAGTTTACAGAAGCAAAAAACATCGGGGAGCAAGCAGTTCAGCTAAACCCTTATGATGCAGGTATTTATGGCGTGCTCGTGGATGCCAATGTCGAACTCGGAAATTATAATGAAGCTGTAAAAATGGCGGATAAAATGATCTCCATTCGCCCGGATATTCGTTCTTACAGCCGCATTTCTTATTTACGTGAGATTCACGGTCAGCCAGAAGGCTCGATCGAAGCCATGAAACTGGCAGTTTCAGCGGGCTACCCGGGATTGGAACAGACCGAATGGGCGCGGCTGGTGCTCGGGAATTTATATAAATATTATGGACATTTAGATAGTGCGCAAATGCAATATAATATCGCTTTGTCCACCCGCCCGAATTATCCTTTTGCCATAGCAGCGTTGGCGGATGTGGAAGCGTTGAAAGGAAATGATGTGGAAGCAAAAAAACTGCTGGAGCAGGCTTGTACCTTGATACCGGAAGTTGGATTTTATGTAGAATTGGCCAAAATGGAAAAAGAAAAAGGCAACATCGAGCGGGCAAAAAAATTGACCGGCAAAATCCTGGCGATGCTGGCGGATGACGAGGCTTCCGGGCATATGATGTCGCTGGAATACGCCGAAGTTTATTTAGATTTGCTCGACGATCCGAATAAAGCATTGGAATACGCTTTAAAAGAATATAAAGTGCGCCCCGATAATATCGATGTAAATAAAAACCTGGCAGTTATTTACTATCAAAAAGGGGATATAAATAAATCGATGGAGCATTTGAATAAAGCCATGATAACCAAATCCAAAAACCCGGAGCTGGTCTGTCTGGACGGGTTATTGAAACTGAAGTCCAGCGCGGGCGCTGAAGGTAAAATGTTGATCCGGCAAGCGTTTTCAGCAAATCCCAATTTGAGTTGCACCTATTGTGAAGAAGCCAAACAAATGTTATAAAAGCTTTCTAAGTACAGGACAAAAAAGTGAGTAATTGAAAGAAAAGGTAAATTGTTGTT
>CAZGAU010000159.1:7804-11967 GCA_964523725.1 uncultured Saprospiraceae bacterium | reverse complement strand
ACGCACGCATTGAACTCGCGAACGCACGATTTGAACTCGCGAACGCACGCATTGAACTCACGAACGCACGCATTGAACTCGCGAACGCACGGACTGAATTCGTAACTGCACGATTTGAACTGGCGAACGCACGCTACAAAAAAGAAAAGCCTTTCAAGTTTTTTACAGCTTGGAAGGCTTTTGCGTTACTTATAAAGACTTCCGAAGTTTCCGAAACTTCGGAAGTCTGCCGATGCTTACTGCTCCCGCATCTTTACCATCGTTAAGATCGTGGCGATGGCTACGGTTTCGCCGGTTTCGTCGTACACATCCACCAGCCATTTCACAATGCCCTTGCGCACATCGTCTTCGCTGCGCTTTTCCTGCGCAACCTTCTCTTTCACGGTCAAACGTACGCCAATGGTCATGCCAGGATACACCGGTTTGGTAAAACGGCACTCCTCCAAGCCGTAATTCAGCAACACCGGACCTTTTTTTGCATCCACGAACAAGCCGGCGGCTTTCGACAAGACAAAATAACCGTGCGCCACGCGTTTTTCGAAGATCGTGCCTTCCAGAGAAGTGGCATCCATGTGCGCATAGAAGTTATCCCCGCTCACATTGGCAAAGTTGGTGATGTCAGCTTCGCTCACGGTGTGCTTGGCGGTGATCCAGGTCTCGCTGATTTGCAGATCCTCGAAGTGTTTGCGGAAAGGATGGACTTCATCTTCGATATACTTGCCGCCCACCTGGTACTGATCGGTCACAGCGGTGATCATGGTCGGATGTCCCTGGATAGCCGTGCGTTGCAGATAGTGCTTCACGCCGCGCACGCCGCCCATTTCTTCGCCACCGCCCGCACGTCCGGGTCCGCCGTGCGTCAACAAAGGCATGGGAGAGCCATGCCCCGTGCTTTCTTTGGCACTTTCGCGATTAAGCATGAGAATTCTACCGTGAAAAGCCGCAGCGTTCATGACATATTCCCTTGCGATGGTGGGATCATAGGTACACACGGTACTTACCAGCGAACCTTTGCCCATGTTGGCGATTTCGATCGCTTCTTCCAGCGTTTTATATGGCATAATCGTGCATACCGGTCCAAAAGCTTCCACCGTATGCGAATCTTGTTTGCGAATCGGATCATCATTCAGCAGCAGTACCGGCGCCATAAACGCACCTTTATCTTTATCGGCATGCAGCACTTCAAAATGATCCGGATCGCCGAACACTATTTTAGAACTCTGCAACAATTGTTCGATCCTGCGTTTTACTTCTTCCTGCTGACTCTTGCTTACGAGCGCCCCCATGCGCACCCCTTCCGCCTGCGGGTTGCCGATGATGGTTTGCGCCAGCGATTTTCCAAGGGCAATCTGCACATCTTCCACCAGGTTTTCCGGAACGATCACACGGCGTATGGCAGTGCACTTCTGCCCGGTTTTGGAGGTCATCTCGCGGCGTACTTCTTTGATAAACAGGTCAAATTCTTCGGTACCGGGTGTTGCATCTTCGCCAAGGATGGCGGCATTGAGGCTATCGGCTTCCATATTGAACGGCACCGCGTTTTCAATGATTTGCGGCAAGCTTTTTAATTTTCGCCCCGTTGAAGCAGATCCCGTAAAGGTGACTATATCCTGCGGCGTGACCGATTCCAGAATGCCTACGCCCGAGCCATTGACCAGTTGCAATACGCCTTCCGGCAAAATGCCAGATTTTATGATGTCGCGCACCATCGCTTCGGTGAGAAAGGACGTGAGTTCGGAGGGTTTCACTACCGCAGGTACGCCGGCGAGGAGGTTGACCGAGATTTTTTCCAGCATACCCCAGATCGGGAAGTTGAAAGCGTTGATATGGATCGCTACGCCCTGCTTAGGCACCATGATGTGTTGCCCAATGAACGTGCCTTCTTTGGAAAGCTTCGCGGCTTCTCCGTCCACCAGAAAAGGACTGTCGGGAAACTTCCTGCGCAGACTTGCATAAGCAAACAAAGTACCGATACCGCCGTCAATATCGACCCAACTGTCGGCTTTGGTAGCGCCGGTCCAGTAGCTGATGTCGTAATACTTCTTTTTAATGTCTGTTAAATGTAAAGCTAAAGCCTTGAGCATGCGTCCACGTTCCGGGAAGGTCATTTTGCGTAGTGCCGGACCGCCCACGCGGCGCCCGTAGTCCATGATATTAGCAAAATCCAGTCCTTCACTACTGCAAGTGGCGATCAGTTCACCGGTTACGGCGTTGTATTGAGGCAAACCGTCGCCGTCATGAGGCGTCCATTTGCCGAGGATATAATTGTGTAAGTTCATATCTGAATTTGGATTTTATCTGGTTCAAAGATGTCGCACACTTTAAAGTGCACCACATTCTTTTAAAAACGAATGTTCGTTCGCGAAAATAGCAAGAAAGGCTTGTTTTTACAAAAGGAATATTACTTTTCAGCGAAGCGATGCGCCTGTGCATACGCCTTGCACTTGTCCCACTCCTCCGCGTAATAATCGCGCACTTTATTTAGTTCTTCCTGCGGAATGAGCGGTTCTTTGCTTACCCAGGCTTCAGGAATTAATTTAGCGGGATATAATATTAAATAAGATAGCAATAACTGGGAGCGACGCTGCAACCAGCGCAGGAAACGCACTTTGGAATATGACCGGTCCTGATTAAATAAAAAGCTAAACTTCTTGATAATTTTCAATTCCTTTTCATTATATGAGCTATGGACCGCATCCAGTGAAATGGCATTTTTATCATAACTCGCGCCCAGAAACGCTGCCAGCCGGTCAAAAAACGCATATGGATCTTTCTTCAAGTTTTCGTGAAAGAGTACTAATGGAGGTTGCTCAAAACGTTCCTCTACATAGTTGATCTTCGCCATGAAGTCCACGTCCGAGCGTTTCCACAAGCCGGTGTCATGTTCCACATCAAAATATTCGGGAAAAGATAAACCTCCGCCATTCTTCACATAGCGCCGGTATTGCGAAGCGATCCAGCCGTCCTGCCGGCGCAACACGATAATGATCTTTGCCTTGGGATACGCCGCCGAGATTTGATCCACTTCTTCTTCGAGCTGCTGATCGAATTCACGGGATACGAAATAACGGGAATGCTTGGTTTGATCGATCACTTCCTGATACTTGCGGTACAGCGTCCGCTGGATGTAGTAAATACCTTTTAGCTTCGGGAAAAATTCATATTGCAGGTAAGTCGTAGCGGTTTTGCCTAAACCAATATGGAAATAGATCTCGATGTCACGCTTTTTCTCAGACATAATAAAATTGTTATTGGTTATCTGTGAATGGGGGCGAAGTTACAATTCTTTTGAAAATTTGCTCCATTACAAGCTAATCCGCTGCCCTTCCTGTGCGACCTTGAAACCGATTCTTTTGACTTCCTTTCGTGCGGCGGTTCCTTTTCGTAGCAACGGATTGGTATGATTGATATGAATAAAATGTACCCGCGCTTTTTCCTTCGCAGTCAGATCACCCAACAAATCCATGCTCTCGGTGACAAACGGATGTGGAATTTCACTTATATCACGTCCAGGAATTTCACCATCTTCATAAAAACTTCCATCAAGCAGCGCAATATCAACGCGTTGCACTTCCGCCACTACATCGCGCTCCCAAATGCCCCATTTGTTGATGTCAGGAATAAAAATCGCTTTTTTATCCGGGCTTTCAATTTGATAACCAACGGTTTCCGAATATTCATCGCGATGCGGCACCGTAAATGGAATGATTTTTAAATCACCGGTCAATTGCACGCTTTCATTCGCGGCCAGCGGCTGAAGGACAATATTTTGCAGCGCTACCAACTGTTCCCAGGGTCCGTTGTTTTCCAGAAAAGTTTTCATCTTCGGCATAGCGTACACCTTCATTTGCTTTGCGCCCATAACCTCGCGCCCCAGATGCATTAAGCCCGTGTAATGCCCGATGTGCGCGTGCGTGAGGAAAATGCCGGCGAGTTTGGTGTCGGTTGTTTTTTCTAACATCTCCAGTTGTTCCGGAAAATCCGGCGTCGCATCGATCATCCAGCTTTGTTTGGAGGCAGGATCAACAATAGCAATACAGGAAACTAAATGTCCTTTTTTACCTTGTTTGAAAAGCTTTTGACAATCATCGCGCTGGCAGCCCGCGTGGGGGTAGCCGCCGTCCTGGGCGATGCCGAGAATTAAGATATAAGGTTCGAAAGTT
>CAZGAU010000159.1:2353-7704 GCA_964523725.1 uncultured Saprospiraceae bacterium | reverse complement strand
GGTTCGAAAGTTTGGGGTTCAAGTTGAATAAGTAAGAATATAATAATATAACTCCACATCATAAGTAATTGCTCATTTAAAGTTTTATTGAACCTTTAAACCTTTAAACCTTAAACCTTGAACTTTAAACCTTGAACCTTGAACCTTGAACCTTAAACCTTGAACTTTCAGCATCTAAGTCCAGATGACTTGTGATTTAAAGCCTACCAGCTTACCATCTTCCGCAAGGCCCAAGATATAAACCGGATGTTGCGGCGGCACGATAGGATCATAATCTTTACCGAGGACAAAAATCGAATGCTGACGCAGGTTATTGCGCATAAATTCTACAATGGCAGTGGCTTTTCCGGCTAATACTGCAGAAGATGCGTGCTGCTCTATAAAAACCGGAAAAAACGGCTCCGCCGGGATAAACCTTTCAATATATTCAAGCGGATCGTTCTGATTCAGATTTAAGGTTTTTGCAAAAGTTTCTTTGGTTAATTCAGAAATTCTAGCCGGGATCAGTACTGCTTCAATAGGCTGGGCACTTTCAGAACCTTGATAATCAAAATATAAATCCTGGGTGTTTTGAGCAATCTTCTCAAAAACTTCCTGAGCGCTTCGGGTGTTTTCACCTTGCGCAGCTTGTTTTAAATGACTTCCAAGCACCGGCACTGCCGACCCCAGTTCGCTCATGGATTTTATTTCCTCCTCCGACAATCCGCCGGATGTAATTTCAAACTGCGGAATGAGTTTTTCCTTGACAAAAGCAGTCCCCTCCTCAATCACGGCGCGGGTTACGCGCATGTAAGGCTGGTCTTCGTTTTTCAGAAAATCGTAGAAAGCCTCCAGAATGCCGCGCTGCACGCCTTGTTGTTGATCCAGTTTCTTGCGAATATCGGCTTTGCTGACCATCCCGTCAGAGCCTCCGGCAGCGAGCAGCGCTTCGGCGGTTTGTTCGATTGTATTGATCAAATCCTGCACGATGAGACGAGCCATGCTTATCATCTTTTGGTTGTTCCACTCAAAGATAAGTAGCATTTGCAGGAGTGCTGTTTATATAATGGTTAATTTTTGTATTTTCAACGGTGTAATTTTTCAATTATCTGTAAAATCAGTCATATGCTTAAGGTTTATAAATCTTTGAGTTTAACCCTGTTCATCAGCTTTTTATCCGTTTTAACTTTTGCACAGGAATCAACTTTCCAGGATACTGTTGCCAAAATCGATCAACTTTTCAAAGATTGGAATACCCATACGCCGGGCGGGGTGCTCACGGTTTCCCGCCAGGGGGAAATTATTTATAATAAAGCCTTTGGCATGGCAGATTTGGAACACGCTATAGCCAACACGACCAAAACGATCTTTGAGGCAGGCTCGGTTTCCAAGCAATTTACTACTACAGCGATCTTTCTGCTCGCGCTCGAAGGCAAGCTTTCCCTCGATGACGAAGTTCGCAAATACGTACCTGAACTGCCGGATTACGGTCACAAACTTACCATCCGGCATATGATCCATCACATCAGCGGCTTGCGTGATTGGGGCTCGGTAGCCAGTATCGGCGGCTGGCCGCGCGGACTTCGCACGCACACGCACGCGCATGTACTGGAAATTTTATCCCGGCAAAAGGCGCTTAATTTTCCTCCCGGCGACCAGTATAGTTATTGCAATTCGGGCTACAATCTGATGGCAATCCTCGTAGATCGCGTAAGCGGTATGCCTTTTGCCGAGTTTTGCAAACAACGGATTTTCGAACCAATGGGCATGCACGACACCCAATGGCGCGATGATTACCGCAAGATTGTGCCCAATCGTTCTATCGCTTATGCTCGTAGCAATGGTGGGTATTTACAAGATATGCCCTTTGAAATGGTACAAGGCAACGGCGGTTTACTCACCACTACCGCTGATCTTGTAAAATGGAACACCCATTATAAAAATCCTGTTATCGGCGGTGAAAAGCTGGTGGAAATGCAAATGCAGCAGGGCAAACTAAATAACGGTGTAATAATTTCCTATGCCGGGGGCATTGTGGTAAATGATTATAATAATTTCAAAGAAATCAGTCATAGCGGAGCTACGGCGGGCTATCGCGCGTGGCTGGCGTACTACCCTGAGCAGGATATGTCGATCGCGTTTTTGAGTAATGAAGGAAATGTAAATCCTGGGCGCATTGGGGCACAGGTGGCGGCTATTTTCCTGGGTGAGCGCGAAAATAACGAGCCTATGCTTGTTGGCACCATTGTACCCGATGAAAAACCGCTGCAAGCCAAGACTGGTTTGTATCGCTCGCTGCGCAACGATGATATCATGGAATTGGAAGTCAAAGATGGTTTGTTGCGCTTGAAAAATGGTCAGGTATTGCAAGCAACCAAAGAGAATACTTTCTTTCAGGGCAGCAATCGCCTGGAGTTTTCGGATAAAAAATTCGTCATCTATACTTCTAATGGCGATTCTACGACTTATGTCAAAAAAGAACTCTTTAAGCCCACAGCTCAGGAGTTGCAGCAGTTCGCCGGCGCTTACGAAAGTGATGAAGCCGATGTAATATTTAAAATGGATATTAAAGACGGCAAGTTGCGCGGCTTCCGCTCGCCAGACACTTATTTTTTCCTGACGCCCTTGTATAAAGATACTTTTCGCACCAATAATGGTAATTTAGTTGAATTCAAACGCGACAAGACCGGTAAAATCAATGGTATGGGATACAGTATTTCGCGGGCCAGCGGGGTGTGGTTTGGGAAAATAAAATAGTATCATGCACCAACTAATTAGTTGTAATCATCTGTCTCTCCGGATATAAAAATCATTATATCCATGAGAAAAATATTATTACTGGCATTTGTATTTTGGCTTGTGGCCTGTCAAAAAGATGATCTGAATGTTCGGTCGGAAGGTCAGGTGGTCGGTTATGATCTCAGATTATGTGCTTGTTGTGGTGGCTGGTACCTCGAAATAGATGGGGAGACCTATCGCGCCGATCTCTCGGCTGAAGATGTAGCGCGTTTGAATTTGGAAACACCCGCCTTGCCCGTATTAGTTCGCCTGGATTGGAAACTTAAAGAGAATCCCTGCCTGGGCGATGAAATTATTGTAACAAGAATTGAGCGGCGATAAGTCGCTCCGTAAATTATTTTCTAAAAATCCTGTTAAAAAACTTGCATCAGGTGAAAAACACTCTTAATTTTGTTGATGTATCAATAATTGACTAATGAACGACTTAAAACTTGAAGAAGTCTATTTTTACCTGCTTGAACGGACGGTACGTCAATTCCGGAAGTACTCGCAGGCTATGTTTGCAGAAAATAACATTCCCCTTACGGGTGATCAGTGGGTCGTGTTGAAGCGCATTAGTGAAGAAGAGGGTATCAATCAGCGTGAAATTGCAGATTCTACATATAAAGATCCAGCATCCGTCACTCGCATCCTGGATTTACTCGAAACCAGGGAATTGGTACGCCGCGAACCCGTGGAAAATGATCGCCGGACATATGCTTTATATATTACCCCACAGGGAAAAGCCCTGGTGGAAAAAGTTATCCCTATCGCTATCGAAGCGCGACAAAAAGGCTTGGAAGGCTTGAATAGCAAGGATTACGCACACTTGAAACGAATTTTGAATAAAATTTACGAAAATTTCAGTTGATATATTTTTTGCATAAATAATTGATTTATCAATAATTTAAATATCATCTAAATGGCTATCTTAAATTTTTTTGCTGTTCTATTATTAATGTATTCCTGTAATGTACCATCCATGAAAACCATTTCAAAAAACGACATGAGTATTAGCTGGAAAATTCATAACGACAGCCTTTGGATAGAAGCTTATGCCCCTGCGTATGGCTGGGTGGCGGTTGGTTTTAATACGACCGACCAGTTGAAAGGCACCAATCTAATAATGGGTAATGTAATAAAAAGTAAAATAACCATCGAAGATCATTATATCCGTCGGCCGGGGGATCATATACCCGTGCTGGCATTGGCAGGCATTGATGCCTTACAAGATCGAAATGGGCACGAAAACGGATTGGGCACGACCATCTCTTTCAGGCTTCCGCTTGCCGCTGTAGACCAATATCATATTGATTTACAAGAAGGTAAATCCTATTATTTACTGATGGCTTACAGCCAGAAGGACGACTTTTACCATCATTCAATGATGCGCACTTTCATAAAAATCATTTTATAAAATCAAAAACTGAATATCATGTTACAGCAAATTTTTGGAACCCTGTTTGCATTCCTGGCAGTTGGAACCCACCCAGCCTCTACCAACACCGATGAACAGCAAATCCGTGAAGTTATCACTAATTTCGCGGCTTATGGCGACCAGCAAAATGTGACAGCCATGGACGCAATACTCGATCCCGGCTACCGAGCAGTGCTCAACCGTTTGTTTGGAAGTAAAGAGATCAACTTTCTTGACAAAGCCGCTTACCTGCAAATGCTCCGCGACAAAAAACTTGGCGGCGATCAGCGCCAGGTTACGATTCATTCAGTGGACATTACAAATAATAATGCAGTCGTAAAAGCAGCATTTGCAGGTCAGAAAATGACCTTGATTACTTTTGTGCTACTGGCAAAAACCGAAGCCGGTGAATGGAGAATCGTAGTGGACATGCCAATGATGAAGTAAATGAAAAGGAGGTGATTGCCGCCCAGTGCTGCATATCACCTCCGAATACTCTCTATTAATCATTTTCAGGTAATGGGCAAATTGGGGTCATACCAAATCCGGAAAGCCCGGAACAAGCCCAGATGGGTGAAAATTAATAGTACGTTCATCATGATATCATGTTTTTTGGGTGGAATAATAATATAAAAACTGTCTTATGGATTTCTAACCCATTCATTCTGTATGTCCATTATTTCCATGAATCCAGTATCAGGATTAAATTCCCATAACAGGTTAAAATTAATATGATATGCCCCAAACACCGGATCATTTACATAATGATATACCCAGTGGCGGTCGTTGTACCAATAGTCTGGTCCGATAGCATAAACACCCGTCACATTTTGATTTTCAGGGCCTACTTTTCGTTCGCCGGTAACGGTATTATAATACTCCCAATGCGCATTGTAATGACTCGTGTATTTTATTTCAAACTCACCTGCGTTATTAATTTTTCTTACCTGATTCACATTTACTTTCCAGCGTATCTTCACCTCCCAGTCACCAAAGTAAGGTCCTTGATCTACACCTTCATTTTGAATATGATTGGTACTTGCCTGACTTAACAGGGTAAACGGCATCAATGCCAGCAAACCGAATAATAACATTACATTTTTCATTGTAACATTTTTTTTGGGTTATTAAATAGGAAATAAATATCATAACAATATAATACGCCTGACCCGCCGCC
>CAZGAU010000159.1:0-2253 GCA_964523725.1 uncultured Saprospiraceae bacterium | reverse complement strand
CCCGCATTTGGTGTTTTAAGGCTAAGGGTGCTGAGTTGCCTGCCGATTACATCGGTAATTGTGATCTCAACGGGTTGCGAATGGTCTTTGAGTTCAAATTCCAGTAGCGTTTGATCGGTAAATGGATTGGGGTATAATTTGATATAAGATGTAATATCTGATGGTTCCTGGGTGGAAGTGGTAAGCTGCTTTGTTTTGAAATGCGGACGAATCATCAGATGCTCTCTGTTCCTGGCATTCGCCCAGGGATAGCCGCCGCCCGCCACCGGCGACACAAGCCAGAACCCTTCTGCGGATACATTATCCAGGTCAAAATCAAAACCAATTCTACCCTGCAAGGTATCCTGCCCTGCGGCAAAAACATACCGCCCGGATTCGAGTGGGAGCGGTGTTTCTAAAGTGTAAGTAAGCTTATTATTGGAGGATGTAATTCCGTGCTCACTCAAAATAATCTTTTCCGAATGAAAAAGCTCTGTATTTGGTCGCCCTGTCGCGTCAAAAGCATTCACGGTCAGATTGATGGAGCCTGTAAAATCGGAGAAACGGGAAATATAAACCGTGATCGCAGTTAGCGTATCTGACGCTTTCAGATCAAAGGCACTACCGTAATACCCATACCAATTGGGGTTTCCAAAGCCAAAGCCAAGTTGAGATTCTTGTGTGCCGTCATCTTTTGCCATAATCGAGGCACTGAGCTCAAATTGCTCAGAATCCTGGAAGAAGTTATCCCCCAATTGGGCATTTGATACACTTGAAGAAAAAATATAAGTTCCAATCCTATTGGGATAGAAACTAACTGGTAGTTGGCTTGTTTCTCCAAACGACAAGCTTGTAATTTGCGCTTGCTGTTCCTGAGAAAAACTGTTTCCGGTGATGTTGAAATCAACTCCGACATTTGTAAGCGGCAGGTAGCCGCCATTTGTTAAAGTAAGATCCCACCTTACAGTATCCAGCTGTCGCGGCGTCATGATGGTATAAGGAGTGGTTCTTTTAAATGCACCAAGCGCAAAATAATCCCGCTCGAGATTTCCCCTCCAGTTGTACATGCCGCCCTGCTCATGATTGAAAATCCTTCCTCCGCCCCAGCCATTGGTTGATGATAAAAATTCGAAGCATTCGATTTCCGGGTTATCAATCATAACCCAGTTATCACCATTGTTTAAGGTGTAAGCGTGTTGGATATTATTCAGGAAAAACGGAGATGCTTCATAAGCAAGAAAATATACACCCGCTGTGCCAGGTACATATTCAATCTGATAGTAAGCAATGGAAGAGGGCAAGGTTATTTTTTCCCAGGTTGCGCCACCATCTTGCGTACGAAACCCCTGGCGCGGGCCATCTCCGCCAGCAATCCCATTCTTTGAATCTTTAAATGCAACCGAAATTGCCGCGTCATAAATATCTTCTCCAAAAGAAAAGGCTTCCCAGGAAACGCCTTTATCTACAGACCTCCAGATTCTGCCCCGACGCGTCCCAAACCAAAGGGTATCTCCTATTGCATCATAGGTGCCGTTAAAAAGATTGATCCATCTCCCTTCTTCTGCAAGCACGGTGGGTAGCTGTTCCGATGGAATTCTATGCCAGGTATTGCCACCATCGCTCGTTCTCCAAATCTTCAAGGAATCTACGGTTGGATCACCCGTACCCGGACTACCCAGAAACACCCCTTCATTTTCATTGAAAAAATGCAGGAGTTCAGCACCGTTACCTTCATCGTTAAACGAGCCATTTTGTTGAGTCCAGGTTTGCCCGCCATCGGTTGTCTTATAAATACGCATCACATCCTGATTCCCATTACCCATATTCACCCAAGCTGTGTTTGCATCCAGGGCAAAAATTCCTAGATTAAAATAAAAATCAGTTTCTGTTGGATCAATCACCCCACTTGTCCAGGTTTTTCCGCCATCTACCGTCCTTGTAAACTCCCGAAAAGGAGTGTTGAAGGATGGATTTAAGGTAATACCCCATAGAGTATTCGAATCCACTACTGAAGTTCCAAGTATCACGCGATTTGTTGCAGTAATGCCCGATCCTTTGGATTCCCACGTGCCGGGTTGCTGTGCATCAAGCATAAAAGGCAGGAGTGCCAATAATAACAGGGTACATAACTTTTTCATAGGTTTGTTTTTGAAGGTTATATAATAGGAATGTAATGTCCAAAACCGGCTTCCCATGCCATGCACAGGAAGCCAAGCAGAATTGATTAGTATGAAAAATTTAATCAACTAATGGAAAGCTAAGATTTATATAACA
>CAZGAU010000158.1:0-12052 GCA_964523725.1 uncultured Saprospiraceae bacterium | reverse complement strand
GGTTCAAAAGTTCGATGGTTCCAGCGTTCCAATGACTCTCCCGCTCAAAGACTCCAATTCTCCAAGTCACAAAGTCTTCAGATCAACTTGCTGTTTGGTAGAAAATGCCTATTTTGAGCGCTTCCTAATTATAGTAAACCTATTTTCTTATCGAATAATCCGATTTGGATTGACATTTGTAAATAGCTACTAAACCTAAGAGCGCATGAAGAAAATTGCATTGCACTGGCAGATTTTGATCGGGATGCTGGCAGGTGTGTTGTTCGGCGTTTTGGCCGCGTACATGAACTGGAATCAATTCGTAACTGACTGGGTCAAGCCTTTTGGTACCATTTTTATCAACTTGCTGAAACTAATCGCAATTCCACTGATTGTGGCTTCCCTGGTCAAGGGTATTGCCGATTTGCAGGATATTTCCAAGCTGTCCAAAATGGGTACCCGCACCATCGGGATTTATCTGATCACCACCACGGTAGCGATTATCCTGGGATTACTTACGGTAAACCTCGTCAAACCCGGAAAACTGATCGAAGCAGATACTCAAACCGAACTCATGGAAGCCTACGGCGGCGATGCTTCTTCCCGGATCGCCGAGGCGGAAGCGCAGAAAGGACGGGGACCTTTGCAACCGCTCGTAGATATCGTACCTGATAATATTTTCGGAGCAGCTACGGAAAACGGCAATATGCTGCAGGTAATATTTTTTGTCATTTTCTTTGGTATCGGTATTATTCTTATTCCAGCCGATAAAGCCCAGCCCCTCCGGGAATTTTTCGACGGCTTGAACGAAGTCATTCTCAAAATGATTGACGTGATTATGCTGGCCGCGCCGTTTGGCGTATTTGCACTATTGGCAGCTCTGGTGGTCGAGTCGCCGAGCGCCGATTTATTCATCGCGCTGCTGGGCTACGGGATTTGTGTCTTGCTGGGTCTTGGACTGCTTATTTTTGGATTTTATCCGCTGCTGGTCAAGATATTTACAGGTAAAGATTACCGTTTCTTTTTTAATGGCATTTCGCCGGCTCAATTGGTGGCATTTTCAACCAGTTCAAGCGCGGCCACGCTTCCAGTGACGATGGAACGGGTGGAAGAACACCTGGGCGTGGATGAAGAAGTGGGCAGTTTTGTACTCCCCATCGGCGCCACGATCAACATGGATGGAACGAGTTTGTATCAGGCCGTGGCGGCGGTTTTCATCGCGCAGGCATTTGGCATGGAATTGACACTGGGCACGCAGTTGGGCATTATTCTGACCGCTTTGCTGGCTTCAATTGGTTCGGCGGCGGTGCCGGGCGCAGGTATGGTCATGTTGGTGATCGTGCTGGGGCAGGCGGGTATCCCGGAGGCTGGTCTGGCATTAATTTTCGCGGTGGATCGTCCATTGGATATGGTGAGAACGGTAGCAAATGTCACAAGCGATGCAACTGTGTCGATGCTGGTCGCAAAAAGCATGGATAAACTCCACGACCCACACGTAAAAGACTGGGATGATTTTTATCCGAAAGACAAAATAAAAGAAACTACGGAAGTGAAATAATTGCTGAAACAATGGAGTATTGGAATGGTGGAGTATTGCATGCAGCGCGCCAAAAATCCATTATTTCAATATTCCATAGCTCCAGCATTTGCACCATTTTTATTAAATTCATTCTTACCGAACTACAATTTCAAGAATTTCTCTATTTTGCTGGCTTATTGATAAAATCTCTTTTGCACAAAGCAGAAAGCATTTTCTAAAATCATCACCATGAAGAAACTCGCCTTGCACTGGCAAATTCTGATCGGCATGGGGGCCGGCGTTCTGTTTGGTCTGGTAGCCGCGCAGTTCGGCTGGAATAAAATCGTGATCGACTGGGTCAAGCCGTTCGGAACCATTTTTATCAATCTGTTGAAACTCATTGCCTTACCGCTGATCGTTGCCTCGCTGGTGAAAGGCGTAGCCGATCTGCAGGATATTTCCAAACTCTCGAAAATTGGCGGTCGCACCATCGCGATTTATCTTTTCACGACTGCATTTGCGGTGTGTCTGGGGCTGATTGTGGTCAATATTATCCAGCCTGGAAAGCTTATCACTGCAGAAACCCAGGAAACGCTAATGTCTTCCTATGGCGGTGACGCCGCATCCCGCATTGCCCTGGCGGAATCTCAAAAAGGCGCCGGACCGCTGGACGCAATCGTAGCCATCGTACCCGATAATATTTTTGGCGCAGCCAGCAGCAATGCCAATATGTTGCAGGTTATTTTCTTCGTCATTTTCTTTGGCATCGGTCTGATCCTTATTCCTGCGAATAAAGCTCAACCGGTCAGGGATTTCTTCGATGGGCTGAATGAGGTCATTCTTAAAATGATTGATATCATTATGCTTTTCGCGCCATACGGTGTGTTTGCATTGCTTGCAGCACTTGTGGTAGAGTCTCCAAGTATCGATCTTTTCAAAGCCCTCATTGGTTATTCCTTATGCGTATTGCTGGGACTGGGGATTTTGATTTTTGGTTTTTATCCAACATTGGTCAAAATATTCACCGGCAAGTCCTATCGCTTTTTCCAGAAAGGCATTGCGCCAGCGCAATTGGTAGCTTTTTCCACCAGTTCGAGCGCAGCAACACTGCCTGTAACGATGGAACGTGTGGAAGAACACCTCGGCGTGGAAGAAGAGGTAGCGAGCTTTGTGCTGCCCATCGGCGCAACGGTCAACATGGATGGTACGGCCTTGTATCAAGCTGTGGCGGCTGTATTTATTGCACAAACTTTCGGTATGGAACTGTCACTTGGTACCCAATTGGGCATTATAGTCACAGCAACGCTGGCATCCATCGGTTCGGCGGCCGTGCCCAGCGCGGGTATGGTAATGCTGGTGATCGTGTTGGGTCAGGCGGGTATCCCGGAAGCGGGTCTGGCTTTAATTTTTGCTATCGATCGTCCTTTGGATATGGTCAGAACCATTGCCAATATTACCAGCGATGCAACCGTTGCTATGATTGTAGCCAAAAGTATGGGTAAACTCGGCGAGCCGCACGAGCGCGACTTGGGGGATTTTTATCCAAAAGAAAAGGAAACCGAGATTGTAAGTTAAGATATTTTGATATTGAGATATTTCTGATTTTCAAACAATCCGCAATTAATAATCAACAATTTTCATTCATGTCAGCAGGAAATCAGGTACTGGGCGTGGGTTCCAGGGTGAAGCATCCCGCTTATGGCGACGGGGTGGTAATCCGCTTGCACAAAGCCGCATATGAAGTTTGTTTCATGCTTTATGGCATCAAACAAGTAGGCCGAGATTATGAAAAATGGGAAATCATTGATGCAGTTCCGGCGGAAGAAGGCGTTACTTTTAGCGAAGCCGAGAAATCTTTGATCAAAATTCTGCGTAACTTTTCTGATATCTCCGAGGAAGTGCCGCTGGGCGACCGTTGGGTGGGCGGAACAATGATTTTAAAGCCATCCGACGATTCTTTGAAAGAAAAAGAACTTCCAATTGAAACTTTTTTCCACAAAATCGTAATGGTACGTGACAGGCTTCGGGTAATGGAGCAGCGCATCAATAGCAGCGACAAGCTCACGGATGAGGATAAGATCAACCTGCAGCAGTATCTGACGCGCATTTACGGAAGCTTGACTACATTCAATGTGCTGTTTAAAAATAAGGAAGATAATTTTGTCGGAGATAAGAGTTGAGATCATGTGACCAGGAGACTTGGGGAGAGAAAGCTATGATCTTTTTGTCCTCCAAAAACAAATTAACGCCCAAAATCCTTTATCTACATTGAAACAATGACTTAAAAACACATGAACCGTTTATTCACAAAAAATAAAGTGCTGTTGTTGCTGGCAATGGCAACTCTGATGTTTGGCTTCGGATGTTTTGTTGCTGAAAATCCTTACTCCGGCCTGGCGCCCGGTTATTGGCGTGCCGTTTTGACGCTTGACCCTACTGCTGCCTCTTTGACCCAGGGTGGTGAAGCAACCGATGAAGAAATTCCGGATCGCACCAATGAGATTATAGAAGGTAACCTACCTTTCAATTTTGAAGTGATCTACGAAAACGAGACCAAATTTTATATCGAAATAATCAATGGTGAAGAACGCATTCGGGTAGATGATATCACCATCGGCAGGGACAAGCGCATTGCCAAGGATACCATCCTCATCAATTTTCCCGTATTTGATTCTTATATAACGGGAATTTATTATGAAAATATCATTCAGGGGGAGTGGGTTGTAACAAACCGCAATACCGACTACCGGATTCCGTTCGTCGCACGGCACGGACTGGCGCATCGTTTTACCAAAATGAAAGAAGCCCCCCAAATGGACGTAAGCGGCCGCTGGGAAGTGACGTTCAATCCTGGTGAAGGCGAAACCGAAGCATCCAAAGGCGTGGGCGAATTTGAACAAGACGGCAATAAACTTACCGGCACTTTTATGACCGAAACTGGCGACCACCGTTTCCTGGAAGGCACGATACAAGGCGACAAGCTCTACCTTTCGGCGTTTGATGCCTCACATGCATTCTTGTTTGAAGCTAAAATCCAGCCTGATGGTACTTTATTTGGCACCTGGTGGTCAGGCAACCATTACAAAACAACCTGGACAGCCCGCCGCAACTCGGAGGCAACTCTCACCGATCCGAATGCACTTACTTATCTGAAAGAAGGCTACGACAAATTTTCTTTTGCTTTTGAAAACCCGGAAGGTCAGACCATTTCCCTGGAAGACCCCAAATATCGGGGCAAGGTGAAAATCATCCAGATTATGGGTACCTGGTGCCCCAATTGCCGTGACGAGACTGAGTTTTTGCTGGAGTATATGAAAAGTCACCCCACTGAAAACCTTGCAGTCATTGCTCTAGCGTTTGAACGGCATAAGGATAAAGATAAGGCACTGGCGGCTATTCGCAAATACAAGGACTTCTTCGGGATGGATTATGAGATCCTGTATGCCGGTACTTCCGACAAAGCCGAAGCAAGCCAGGCACTGCCGATGCTCAACCGCGTACTTTCGTTCCCAACGATGATTTTTGTGGACCGACAGAATAATGTTCGGCGAATTCATACCGGATTTGCCGGTCCGGCGACGAGCGAGTATGCAACTTTTAAGCAAGAATTTGAAAGTTTTGTGCAGGAATTACTGGTAGAAGAAATGTAATTGCTTAATTTTGAAGGTATAATAAAATTTGAGAATTGATGATTGTTCCGGTTTTTATGTTAAAAACCTGACAATTTGAAACACTTTTATCCAAAAAATCGTAAAACAAAATTTGTAAAACCAGCACATGAAAAGTATAGCCTTAGCGTACTGCATTGACAACATCAAAATTGCCGAAGAAATAGAGCGACAATTGGGTCGTGCCTCTTATTCTTTTGAACACTTTTATTGCAAACGAACCACCAGCGAAGAACCCCTCAGTGCCCAAATCCGCGGCAAACGCGGACCAGTCCTCCTCATCGTCAGTGATAATTTTCTGAAATCTGCTCAGTGTATGAGTGGCGGGTTGAAAATGTTGCAGGAACGTGGTTCTGACATCCTTCCGGTCATTGTGGACGGGCAATCCAGGGATGAAAACAATGGCAAACCCTCAAGTATCCCCACGCAATTTGATCGTGTAAGCGACATTATCAAGTATATCAACTACTGGCAAGATCAATACCTCGATCTGCGCAAGCAAAAACGACAAATGGCCGACGAACTGGATGAAGAAAAATTCAACCAGCACTTGCGCGTGATGCGCGATATTTCAGGCGAGATCGGCGAATTTTTGAGGACCCTGCGCAACATGGATTTTGTTGAATACCCCGATTTTATTGCCAATAGTTACGAACGATTTTTCCGTTTTACAAATGACGATCAGAGCTGGCGCGCTTTCCGTGAATTACCGCCGCTCGTTCCGCGTCAGGAAGATATGTTCACAACGCCCGAACCTAATGTACAACCAACTGACCAGCCCGAAGCGAAGCCTGACCAGGCATCAGAGCCTTCTCAAACGCCCGAAGTAACTTCTGAACCCCAGATGGATCTAAGCGAAATTCCGGGCATTGACCTGCTCAATAAACGCCAGGAGGAAGAAAACCGGATTACAGAAACCGAACAAGAAGAAGCACAGGAAGAGAAACCTGTAGAAATAAGAACCGAAACCGAAGCACCAGACACGGAAAGTGACTTTGAGTTTATTCCCGACCAGCCCGATGAGATTGCAACTCCAGTAACCGAACTGGAATCAGAAGAAGAGCAGGAGGAAGAAGAAAAAGTAGAAAAAACCGAACAGGAAGAACAACCAACGGACGAAGCCCAAATCCAGGGCGTGATCGAGGCTGCCAATGACGCCGCCAATTCCGGCGATGTACAGGGTGCGCTGAGTTCACTGGCGGATTACATCTCTTTCCATCCGGGCAATTTTGACCTGCGCTATGCTTACGCCACACTCCTTGCCACCTACACCGACAACCTCAATGAAAGCATCAACCAGCTTGACGCCGCACTGGAAATCGAACCAGCGCACGAGGAAGCACTGATGCTGCTGGGGCAAATGGCAGAGTTGAAAGGCGATTTCCTGATGGCGAAAAACTCCTACGAAAAGCTCGTGGATATTGACGATGAGAACGCCGACGCATTTTATCGGCTAGGGATGGTGACCGCGGCCAAATTCCCCGATCAAAAAGAACAAGCTGCCAAATATTTCAAAAAAGCAGCAAAGTACGACGACGACAACGTGGACGCGATGTACCGCTATGCCAATCTGCTTGCCGAACAATTGGAAAAGCCGAAAAAAGCCATTAAATATTTTGAAAAAACGCTCAAGGCAGAGCCGAAGCATCCTTTTGCAAATTATGACCTCGCAGTGCTCTATCATCGCATGGGCAACAAGGAAACTGCACGCGAATACTACCTGCGGGCTGTAAAAATAAATCCGGAACTGAAAACCCCGGAAAACGACAAGGCATTTGAATTCAAAATTTCAGCAGCTACCTATCCCGAGGCAGCAGTAGCGCATGAGACCATTGAAAACCTCAAACAAAGCATCCGCCAGCTCGAAGAAATGCTGCAAGCCCAGGAAGAAGCGGTTGCTCAAAAAGAAGCCGAACCAGAACCCGAGCCTGTCAAACGAATAGGCGAAGGCAAAATCGTGCTGATCACCGGAGCCACCTCCGGCATTGGCCGGGCTACTGCGGAGCTATTGGCAAAAAATGGTTTCCAGTTAATTCTCACCGGCCGCCGTAAGGAACGCCTCGACGAACTCGAAGAAGAACTGGAATCTCAACACGATATCAAAGTAAAAACTTTGGACTTCGATGTCCGCGATGTGAAAGCCGTAGAACGAGCGATTGAAAACCTCGACGAAAAATGGCTGGATATTGACATCCTGATCAACAACGCCGGCAAAGCCAAGGGTTTTCACCCCATCCACGAAGGGAAACTGGAGCACTGGGAAGAAATGATCGACACCAATGTAAAAGGCTTGCTGTACATGACCCGCGTGGTCGCGCCACTCATGGTCAAGCGTCGCAGCGGTCATATTCTCAATATCAGCTCCACCGCCGGCAAGGATGTATATCCCAATGGAAACGTGTACTGCGCGACCAAATTTGCAGTGGAAGCGCTGACCAAATCCATGCGGCTTGATTTGCACCAATATAACATCCGCGTGAGCGAAGTCAGCCCGGGGCATGTAGAAGAAACCGAGTTTGCGCTCGTCCGCTTTGACGGCGATGCCGAAAAAGCCAAGATTTATGAGGATTTCAAACCGCTTACCTCGCAGGATGTAGCTGATGCGATCCTTTGGGCCATTACACGCCCGCCGCACGTGAATGTGCAGGACATCTACCTGATGGGCACGCAGCAAGCCGGAGCAACCACGATCAACCGCAGCGGCCGCGACGTGTTTGAAGAAGAAGAGTAAATAAGATTTGCTAAATCTGAAGATTAATAAAACTCCTGAATTGCATCGTGCTCCATCACGGTGCATTTTTTTTTACTACCGTATAAAGATATTACACTACGGTAATTCCTACGTAGCCTATCTTTAATAAGCCGCCTACCTTTGCATTATAAAATTATTCACCCGAAAAGCACTGAAATCATGAAACATTCACTTTTGAAATTATTATTCATACTCACACCGCTACCGATTTATTTACTAAATGGATTTTTATTTATTTACCCACCCGATCAGGAAGCAATCATTAACGAACCCGTCATCTCGGTTCCGGCGCTAAATTTATACATCGAATACGAATACGATACCGACCTGACGGATGAACATTACCTTGGAAAACGCCTGGAAATAAGGGGCGCCGTGACCGATAAAATCGAGCTGCCCGATGGAGAAATGATGCTGGTCTTTCAAAAACCCTGCGATCTGTATGGCGTGGTTTGCTTATTTGAAGCTTCGAATACAGCACCTATTCAAAATATAAAGATCGGTGATACCATTACATTACGAGGACGCTGCGCCGGTAAGATTGTAGATGTAATGCTCGAAGACTGCACAATTAAAGAACCTGTAATAATACCGTAATGAATAAAAACATGAGTCATCTCAAATTTTGAAAATGCCCGTTACTGCGTGTCGCCTGTAAGCTGTTGCAAATCACAAACAACTGAGTAGGGCTGCATGGAAAATTTGTATATCTAAGTATTACAATGCCTCGTAGTATTCATTTTGCAAAAGCCCGCATGGGTTGGGTGTCGTATTTTTAAAATTAACCAAGATAGTGCCACAACCCAGCGAAGTAGGTTCGTCGCAGTTTGACAAATGGAAATGTAAATGCGGGAAATTATCTGTATATCCTGAATTTCCGCTTTGACCAAGCGTATCTCCCTGTTGTACAAATTCTCCCATTTTTACAAGAATGCTATATTGCTTTAAATGACTATACGCCGTAGTTGTTCCATCGTCATGAAGAATTTTTACCAAGTTTTCATTTCCTAAGGTTAATTGTACTCCATCTGGGTTATTGTTTCGAACTTCGGTCACATATCCTTTTCTGGAAGCTACAACCACCGAGCCTATGGGCATATCAAAATCATATCCATATTTATACGAACCTTGATGCCCTCCGCATGGGTTATTATTACCCTGATTCACTCTGTAAGTCTTCCCTTTGGGGAAAGGCAATACATACGAAGAGTTTTCCCAACTTACGTTTCCACATTCCAGATTAAGCCCCGCTGCACACTCTTCCTCAAAAGGCTGGCAAGACAGGTATCCAAATAAGATGATACCAGTTATCCATGTTTTTTCATTTAAGAATGCCATTTTTGTTCTTTTGCTTGTTTTAATTACCACCAACGGTTTGCGGCTTTGCGTTCGGGCGGGATTTTTACCACTGAACTTCCTACCTAGAACTGAACTTTAAATTTAGCACTTTTCTGTCCTACGAAGTACAAAACCCCTGCTTGCGCACAGGTGATGTTGGTGGCTGGTGTTCTATCTATCTTTATTATTTGTTAAAGCCATTTTGTTGAGTTTTTCATGTTTCAATACGAGGCCATTTCCATGCATAACGGATAATCAGACAAAGAAGAACGACTTCTACAACAGCGCCAAACACCATGTGTATCCAAGCCTCTCCTGCCAAATTAAACAATATAAAGGGAATATTCACCGCAGCAATAATGATATTTGCCCAGCGATTTATTTTAGCCGGCAGGGCAACAGAAAGGAAAATCATTAGTGCCGGAATTGTCACTAAGGCGAGTGCTGCCAAAAGAAATCCTTGCGTAATATCAAATACAAACACCCTCCCTATAAGAATGTCTTTAATCTTACCCGGCATATATAAGTGGAAATAATCAAGATAGATAATTAGAAACATTAAACTCGCCCACAGCGTAGCAAGCTTCAGTTGCACACTGACTTTGATGTCTTCCAGTGCATTTTGTGGTGTTTTTTGTGTATTCATAAATTATCAATTAAAAATTAAATCCGAAATGAAATCCTGGTTCTCCGAAGACGAATTTCGACCATTTATCATCCAACTGTTTAAATCCATCAGGCATTTTTGTGTGATAAGCACGGTGGGTAATTGCAACGGATGGTTGAATAAAAAATCTATCCTTAAAAAGTTTGATGTGATAACCAATACGATAAGTATTGAAAACCTGAAAACCATTATCAATTTTTTTGCCGTCATCATTCACAAAATTTTGCAAAGTAGGCATTACATTAAGTTCAGCATATAAACCATTCCATAAAAATCGTTGGTAAGCCACTGATAAGCCATACTCACGAACATACCCCGGAAATTCTTCTTCCGGCTTTCCGTATGATTTGTTAAAAAATGGGTGAATACCATTCGGCCAAGCATATTTCCAAGTTTTTGGTTCTAATGTAATGACATCTTTGCCTGTAATCCGATAGCCTATATTGAGTTGAAAGAAGTCGGGGGGATTTGTAGGAGCTAAATTACCCAATAAAAACAAAGTACTCCCAACGAACCACCGTTTGTAAGTGCTGTCTGTTTTAGCATACTGTGCTTGAAGATTCAGAGAAAAAGCACCTAAAAGTGCAATGACAAGAATCATTTTTTTCTTTTGCATATCATTATTATTGTTGTTAAACGATACTGCAAAAGTAGATTGGCAATAGACTTAAAATCGTTCACTTAAGTTAAGAAATGCGGCTTAGCTCTTTTTTTCAAGAATTCTTGCTCTTAGTCTGCTTAATGATTGTGGTTTGATACCAAGAAAACTTGCTAACTGGTGTTGTGGCATACGTTTAAGTGGATACAAATAACTGCTTTCATCTAATCATTATAGTTTTAAAACTTAAACCCAAAATCAAGCCCAGGTTGAATAAAGTAGTTTGGCCATTTTTGTTCTACAGCTTTAAAAGAATCTGGAACACCAGTTCTTAGCGGCCAATAACTTATTCCAATAGCTGGTTCAAAAAAGAAACGGTCTTTAAAAAACTTAAATTGGTAACCTAAATAAAAGTCTGTATATAATGTGAATCCATTTCCGATCTTTTTATCATTCTCATCTACATATTTTTCAAAAGCATTCAATACATAGACGGAGGTATAGAGTCCTTTCCACCAAAATCGCTGGTATCCTATTTGAGGTGCAAGTATGCGTGCATGTCCTGGATAGTTTAGCCCGGGTGCATCAAAATCCGGGCCGAAAGGGATACCTAGTGGCCAAGCATACTGAGACCTTTTAAATCTAAATTGAATAACATCTTTAGGTGTAATCCTATATCCTGCATTTATTTGTATATACCCAGGATTGTTAGTATCATCAAAATTACCTAATAGTAATAGTGTACTCCCAACAAACCACTTTCTATGAGTACGATCTTGTTTGACATCCTGTGCATTCACCTGTAAGCTACTTGCCAACACTAAGGCAAGTCCAATGAATAAAATTTTCTTTTGCATATCATTATTATTGTTGTTAAACGATACTGCAAAAGTAGATTGGCGAGATGCTGTAACTCGTTCACTTAAGTTAAGAAATACGTTTTAGCTCTTTTTTTCAAGAATTCTTGCTCTTAGTCTGCTCAATGATTGAGGTTTGATACCTAAATAGCTCGCTAATTGGTGTTGTGGCACACGCTGAACAAGGTCCGGTCTTTTTTGTACTAAGTTCAGGTATCGTTGTTCAGGTGAAGAAGTCTTAAACTCGTCAAAGTCTATTTGTTGTTTACCTAAAAGTTCTTCGGATAATATTCTGCATAGGGTTTCAAACTTTGGAAATTTACTGTTTATTGCTACTTCCATATCAGAATTTGAAACGGTAAGGATACTGTCTTCTATACAACTTATATAATATTCGGACGGAGTTTTGCTTATTACACAATGGGGTGTCAAAGCTTCCATTTCTGTAAAAAAGGCGGTCGTTTTTTCTTCACCATCTATGATGTAATATTTCCGTATGCATCCTTTTAAAACAAAGTAGCTATCTTTCGATTTTTGTCCTTCTTTGAGCAAAGTTGTCCCTTTCTTAAAAGAGCGGAATATGTCTAACGAAACGATTGCGTTCTTCTCATCATCCGTCAGAGAAACGTATTTTGATATAAAGTCAAATAGTATGTTTTTCATTGTTTTGTTGT
>CAZGAU010000157.1:3333-12103 GCA_964523725.1 uncultured Saprospiraceae bacterium | reverse complement strand
AAAAAAATAAAGAATCGTTGGAATTTTCTTTTCTTTGAATGATGAATCCTTCATTCCCGATAGTTAGAGCTTCTTTGGTTAAAAAATTTCCGTCACCTGCAGGGGTTCTGGATTGCAAACGCCAGTTCCTGCTTTGGATGTTATAGGACCACCATTCTCCGGGTTGCCCCGTATTGAGGTAAAGGGTGTTTTGTATAGTAAAACCGGGAGGATTATGGTTTTGTCCGCCTGGAAGGTCGGAAATGAAAGACCAATCCCGGTTGACGTATTTAAAAGATTCCGATGTTACGGTTGTTTGATTAGCAATAGAAATACTGAATGGAGCAGATCGCTCGGTATCAGTACCCAAAGGTATTTCTCGTATGAAAACTTTTAAGGAACGCCGATTGCTTTCCAATACCCTAAAATATCCGAATTCTGCAAAACGTACCATATTTGATTGGGCGTCAGGATGAAATTTATCTCCTACGAACGTAATAGTATCGCCGTATCCACCTGTTTTGGAAAAAAATCTTCTATTATCGGTGCAGCCATTGTAAACGTGGCCTGGTTTTCTGAACGCCGGATTCCCACTTCCACAAAAAGCTGATAATCACTTGCTACAGCCGATAATGAGTTAACTACAAACTGAAGACTATCCGGAAAGTATCGGATAATTTGAAAATTGCCGCCGTTGTTGGTTTTTATTTCATTCCAATTTTTTTGGGGAGAAAAGTATTTTCCTTTTAGGGTTAAAGTATCACCTACTGCAACTTCATTGGCAGAAAGGGAGTAGATCTCGGGTTTGGCAATGGTTGGCATTTGAACTATTGCCGGTGCTTTATTCGATTGTGACCGTACCTGTATGGTTGCGTTATCATTTACATATCGAGGCACAATGCATTTGATTTGATTTAAATCTGAAGCGATAATTTCAGCCGTTGTACCACCTATTGTGACTGTTAAATCATTTGAGCTGGATGCAAAATATTTTCCTGATATGAGTAAAGTATCTCCCGGTACCACTATGTCAGGGCTTATTTTATCAATTACAGGTTGTTGTCCTCCTTTACTCGCAAATAACATCGGTTCGCCATAAACCACCCAGTCTGCCGAGCGCAGGTAAGCCCGCACCTGATAGGTGTCTCCAGGCACAAATCCTGTTTCGACCCTGGCGGTAAATCGCTTTTCCGATGGGACCGTTCCCAGGGCGATATGCGAAAACCGCTCGGGCGCGTCCCATACCCGGTTCAGAATGCCATTGTACCACATAAATCCATATTCTGTGATGCCGTCTTTATGAAAGGACAGGATTTCGGCATGGAAAGTAGCGCCGGTGGAGTCGATCTCTGTCACCGGGAGGGTCTGCACGCGGGCAAAGGGGCGTTCTACTTCTTCTTTTTCGCAGGATAAACTGACCGCAAGTGCAATAAAGATAAAAAGAATAATATGTAGAGATTTCATGTACAAGGATTTAAAATTTGCAATTACCACCACCAGATGTATTTGAGGAAAAAAGTATTTGTACTGGATAAAACCGGGTCCGTTTCGTTGGCCAGTCTTACATCTGCCTCTGAAATACCATTGCCCCGCTCCCAGCCGACGGCTAGTTCCCATCTCCGGGATAAAAAATTCCAGTCATTGCCAATATTGAGCTGACTGCTGAAGCCAAATTGATAGCTAGTGAGATCAAAGGGCGTCACCCGCTGAGTGGTGTAATAATACTTGCCGTCCCGCTCGTCTGCCCATTCTATTGTCATCGTCGATTCTTTTCGCAAATGGAATTGCAAAACAGGACCTGCCTGCACAGACACCAGAGGGCGCAGGTTGGGCAGGGTATATCGGATGGCGAAGGGGGTACCCAGGGAAAGCCAGCTCAGCGCCACATCATAATAGGCCTGATCGGCGGCGGTAGCCGGCGCTACGATTAAATCCCGGTCAAAATGAAAGGAACGAATGGAGGGTTCGAGGTAAAGCGAAAAGTTGGACAAGCGCCGTGGGCTGCGCAAGAGAACCGGCATCCCAAAACCGGGCGCTATGCTACTGAATTCCATTTCGGAAAGCGGGCGGTTATTACCCCGGGGGTTGGTGGTGAAGTCCAGGTTCGTGTAATCCAGCGTTATCGATGCTCCGATATTTACCGCGACAAACGGCAGTTCGCTGCCATATTCTACAAAGGGTTTCCCCTGGCAGTGATTGTACATTTTGACGATCTCGATCAGTTTGTCTTCCTGAACGGTAAGGTTTCGCGAGTTCTTGAAATGTTCTTTCAAAGCCGGGCAATCCAGCGCCAGATCATTCAAAAAGCGCATCAATAAAGCTCGTTCTACCGAAACATCCTCCCGGGAGATGGCGCCGCCCCTGAGAAATTTGTCAGTTGGTACGGCCCGTAAGTTGCCATTCGTCTCCATCAGGAAAAATTGCTTTTTGAATTTGACCAGACTGGTTTCACTTTTGACAATCAACTCCACAAAATGAAGCGAACGGTCGCCCCCGGGACCGGGAATCTGGATGGAACTGAAATATCGCCGGTTTTCAATAATATATCCCCGAATATCCCGTGGCGTAAAGCGCTGATTCTTAGATTGATCGGATGATCTGAAAATACACTCAGAATAGTTTTTCTCGCCTGAAAACTCACTAATTGAGCCATGAAGACTATCACCTTGAGCAGTAATTATGATACCCGGTGAGAAAATAGGCTGGCTTTGCGCAATGAATGGCAAGGCCAATGTAATGAATAGCAAAAGAACAAACGATAATCGGGACATAACTATGAACTCTTATATTACATTTGGTAATGTAAGGTAATATCTATAACTAAAAACGATGTAAAATTATCCCGATTTTTGTAATGAGTCAACTGTTTTTTTTGCTACAAATGTTAAAATTTTATACTGATTTATTTAGAAAATTGATATTTGTATCAATTTTTAATTGTCCTCCACTTTCAAAATAAAACCTACCTTAAACACATTTTCGATGCTGATGCGGGGGTCGTGCTGGAGCAGTTTGCGGAGGCGGGAGATGAATACGTCGAAGCTGCGGCCCAGGAAGTAGTCCTTGCGGCCATACACCTGCTCGACGGCTTCTTCGCGGCGCAGTATCTGGTTTTGGTGGAGGCAAAGCAGGCGTAGTATTTCATTTTCTTTTTCGGTGAGTCGGGTGATTTCATCCTGGTAACGCAATTCCTGGAGTTTATAATCGAAATGATAAACACCTATCGTGAATTGATTATCAGGCTGTTCCGGGGCTTGGGCGGTTTGTTTCCGGCGCATAATGACCTCGATTTTGCATAGCAATTCATCCTCGTCGAAGGGCTTGACCACATAATCTTCGGCGCCGCAGGCATAGCCGCGGAGCTTGTCCTCCTTGCGGGATTTGGCGGTGAGAAATAGGAAGGGGAGGGTTTCGGTCTTTTTTCTGATCTGTTCTGCCAGGGTAAAGCCGTCCATTTGAGGCATCATCACGTCGAGAATGCACAAGTCAAAGCGGCTGCGTTCCACGGCATTCAAGCCCATCTGCCCGTCTTTGCACAGCTTGACAAAAAAGCCTTCACTTTCCAGCAGTTCCACAAGCAAAAAGCCCAGATTCAGATCATCTTCGACTACCAGGATATTTTTGTCTTCTTTCATAAAAACTATGTGCCTATGTGTTTCAAAATCATTTAGTTACCAAAGGTAAAGACACTTGAAAACGGCTGCCATTATTTACTTCGCTTTCCAGCTTGACCATGCCGCCGTGTTTTTCAATGATCTGTTTTACATAAGCCAGCCCCAGACCAAAGCCCTTCTGATTGTGAATATTGCCGTTGACGCCGCGCCGGAACTGCTCAAAAACCAAATACTTTTGCTGGTCGCAAATGCCGATGCCATTGTCTTCAAAATGCAAATGGACATATTTGCCGTTAGGTTCTACGCGGATGCTGATCTGGGGGCTTTGCTCGCAATACTTCAGCGAATTGTCAATGATATTGCGAATGGAATTGCTCAGATGCAGGCGATCCCCCTGGATGTAAATATTTTTGGGGTTATTTAGTTCCAGGTGAATGAACCCATCTTTTTCGGCAGCCTGAATTTTCATATCTTCGACAACTTCTTCCACGAGAGTTTGTAATTCAATGTCCTCTATTTCCAATTGATAATCGCCGCGCTCAAGTTTTGCTACGTGTAGCATGCGTTCTATCTGTTCCAGCAGCCGTTTGTTTTCACCTTGTAAAATGTGTAAATATTTGCTATCTGCTACTTCCGGCTGGCGTTTTTTCAATAGGTTAAGTGCCAGTTGCATATTGGTCAGCGGCGTGCGGAATTCATGCGCCATGTTGTTGAAAAAATCAACGCTGACCGCGTTCAGTTGCTTTTGGCGAAGAAATTTTACAAGCGTCATCAATAACATGGCACTTACAAATAATAAAATAAAAACTGAAGTGCCGGTCATGAAGCCCATCTGCTCGATGATGTATTGCTCTTTATCCGAAAAGCTTACGTGAACCGCTTGATTGTCAAGTGTTAGGGGCGTGTCTTTGGCGCAAAAGGTGGTCGGTAGTACTTCCGGCAGATTATTATTTACAATATCAAATTTAAAATCAAGATTGATATCATAACGAGCCAAGGCGATCTGCAGCGCATTGTGCATTTCTGTTTCAGAATAATCATCTTTTAGACAACTGGCAAAGCAGTTTTCGCGCATTTTTACACAGGACGCTTGCGGCTGGGGCCCCGTATTTTGGGCAGCTTCGAGCGATTCCACCGCACTGCAAAGCGCCATGGTCACCTTCTGTTCGAACTGCTCCTCGATCAATTTCCTGGAATGCCGCAGCCAGTTGACCTGAAACAGCAACAGCAGAATCAGCGCCAGGCACGACGCGCCGATCATCCAGGTCGTTTTATTAAAATGCATCATATGATATAAGATTGATCGCTGATTACCAAAGGTTTTAGCAGCAATTTTTTTACAAAAGAACATAAAATTCACATGAGTTGCCAGTGCTTTAACAAGTAGCTAACAAGTGCCTAACACCCGTTTGACAGCATTAACAACTGGTTAGCCGCATCTTTGCATCGATATTTTTATTCAATATTCCGGAATATCCGGGTAAAACTTAAAAACTCATTTTCCATGAAATCTTTAATGTTATCCCTCGGAACACTCTTTTTGATGGTGGTAAGCCTTGAATTTGCTGCCGCTCAGACGACTTCGACCACCAATGCTACTGAGTGCGCGAAGATGTGCGCCAAAACAACCGCAAACTGTAATCCCGCGGATTGTGCAAAGATTTGCCCCATAAAACCGAATTGCAACCCAGCTGATTGTCAGAAAGTTTGTGCTTCCAATCCTAATTGTAAGATGGAAAGCGGTACAAAAACTGCCAGCGTAACACCCGTTGCCGCCAGCATCGAAGCCGTTTTGACCACTATGTCAAATAAACCTAAATCTTCCTGCTGTTCGAAAGCGGCAAGTGCCAGCACAACTTCCTGTGCCTCAGAGGCAAAGGCGACTAAAATTGCATCCAACAACTAAATAGGTGAAACAGGGTTGCATGTAATATGGCAACCCTGTTATTTAGCAAACTAAATGAATCTGTCTGATTTTAAATCGGTTTATTCATATCGCAAGGCTTCCACCGGATTCGACCGGGCGGAGCGAAGGGTGTGGTAACTAACTGTTCCCAAAGCGATTACAAATGCTAAAACACCTCCAAGTAAAAACACTACCGGATTAATGTCAATTCGATAAGCAAAATTTTCCAACCACTTTTGCATCAGCCAATAAGTTAGCGGGCTGAAAATAATAAAGGCCAGGAACACCAGCAGGGCAAAGTTTTTGGACAATTGTATCATGATTTGCCCGGCCGTAGCGCCCAGGATTTTGCGGATGCCGATTTCCTTGATCTTCTTCTCGGTGATAATCGCCGACAAGCCGAATAAGCCCATGCAGGCGATAAAAATTGCCAGGATTGCCATGATGGTGACCACGGCTTCCATTTGTTGATCGGAGCGGTATAATTCTTCAAAATGCTCATCGAGGAAGGAATATTGGAAAGGCCAATCGGGTACCAGATTGTTCCAGATGCGCTCCACATCTGCAATGGCAGCTTCTACATTATCACCGTTTATTTTTACCGAAAGCTCATCATAACCCCATTCGGGATGCACCACCATTGCCAGGGTATTTATATCATAATGTAAAGAATTAAAATTAAAATCCTCCACCACGCCAATGATCGTGCCCAGCGAATCGTCGGGATACCAGGAATGCCCGGCCGCCACGCCAACTGGGCTTTCCAGTCCCATTTCTTCAGCGAATGCCTCATTTACAATGAATGCATAATCCTTGTCGGTGCTGTAATCTTTTGAGAAAGTGCGCCCGTCTTTTAATTTTATTTCATACACATCAAGATAATCATAATCTACATTTACATTACTCGGCGTTAATCCTTGAATCGTATCGGTTTTTAATTTAAAACCCCACTGATGGAAATTATTGCCCAAACGCTGACCAGAAGCGGTCACGCCTTTTATATTGCTGCTTTTTTTTAATTCAGTTTTGAGCGTTTCAAATTTTTCATTGGCGGTTCTATTCATTTCTACCAATAAAATATGATCTTTATTTAGTCCAATATCTTTATTTTTCATAAAGTATAACTGCTGCACAACCACAAGCGTACTCACGATCATGGCAATGGCCAAGCCGAATTGTAATATTACCAGCGCGCTTCTAAATACAGATTTATTACTTTTTACATCACCGCCTTTTAAAACTTTAATTGCATCATAAGAAGCTAAATAAAACGAAGGGTAAATGCCGGCGAGGAAGCCCAATAAAACGGTGATAACAAAAGCCAGTAAGAGCAACAGCGGATGTTCCAGAAAATAAAACAGTGATAAATCTCTGCCAATCAGTTGATTGAGAAAAGGTGCAAAGATCAGATCCAAACAAACCGCAATTATAAATGCAAAAATACCCAGCAATACCGATTCCACTGCAAACTGAGTAAATAACTGGGTTTTGGAGGCGCCCACGGTTTTTTTTACGCCCACTTCTTTCCAGCGGTGCGATGCCCGGGCTGTGATCAGGTTCATAAAATTGACCGCCGCGATCAGCAATATAAATATGCCCACCAATGCAAAAATATTCAGGTAACTGCCGTTAAATTTGCGGTAATTCTGATAATCATGCTCGATGTCCATCGACGCCAAATGCACGTCTGGCAAGGCTTGGAAAAATATTTTATAAAAATCATTTACATCTCTGGGGTCGTCCTGGCTGGGCGGCATGTAGCGCGTGAGAAACTCGGGCATTTTTTTCTCAAAAGCTTTAACATCGGCGCCAGGAGCGAATACCACATAAGTGTTCAAAAAATTATTTCCGAAGATGGAATTAAAATTCGGGTCTTCACTGGTGACAGTCGCTATGGACATGAGCAGATCAAATTGTAAATGCGAATTTTCCGGCACATTTTCCAGCACGCCGGTCACTTTGTAAGGATCCTCGCCTAGTATCAGCGTTTCGCCCATGGGATCCTGTTTGCCAAAAAATTGCTCGGCGGTTTTCTGGCTGATGACGATAGAATAAGGCTCGTCCAGCGCGGTTTGGCGATCGCCGGCGAGCAGCTTGAAATCAAAAATTTCCAGGAAGGTACTGTCCACCGAAGCCGTTTTTTCGATCACAAAGCGTTGATCGCCTTTTTCGAATAAGCGTTTGCCCCGACCCCAGAAGCGTGTAAAGTTCTGAATTTCAGGATAATCTCTTTGAATATTTGGGCCCATACCCGGCATGGAGAGAGCCACTTTCTGAGTGTTCGTTCCCGGAAAACTTTGTACCTCGTCCAGTCTGTAGATTTGATCTTTCTTCGTGTGAAACGCATCGAAGCTTCGTTCTTCCTGGATAAACAGGTAAATCAACAAACAAGCGGCAATGCCCAAAGCCAGGCTAAAGATGTTGATAAACGAGAGGAGAGATTGTTTCTTCGTGTTCCGAAGGGCGATTTTCAGGTAATTCCAGAACATACCGGGTGATTTTAGGATTTAATAATAAAGAAATACTCTTGGTTAAGATAAAAAGTTACATAAAATTGGTGGGTTTTTTCTTGTTAAAGTTTTGATTTTGAATGTAATTTAATTATTACAAAGCTAAATATTTACACCCAAGTCATTCCTTACGGACCAGATAATCCCCGGCCAGAGAAGCGCCGCCCGAGCAATAACGCATCATGACAAACCGATCATCAAAATTGCGGGTGAATACGCTGAGCGTATCTTGCCGGCGCGTGATCATCATATCCACCGGAGCATCCGCCTCGCCGATGGGCACCACAAGCGTGTCATTGACCACCTGCCCCGAGCCTTCAAAGTCGCAACCGGGCTTGCCGTTGACTTCACTGGCTATAATTTCGATATAATAAGTATCATTAGCTTTAGCGATTATCATTTTTTGCCAGTAAGCATCCGGGTAACCGTCGGTGTAAAATTCCCCGGCAAAAGGATCGGCAGGAGGCTCCACACTCGCATTATCATCTAATGCAGTCCTTTTAAATACAAGGTTTCCTTCTGGTGTTTCGATGGTCAGGATTGAATCCCGGATGCCATAACGCCGGGCTTTGGAGAGTAATTCAAAATATTTACTTTCGATATCCGCATGTAATAAGCACATCATTTTTGTAGCGCCGATTGCTTCCACTTTTAATAAATTTTCTTCTGCCACAAAACCAGCAAAATAGCGGTTGCAAACGCCCTTACCGGCAAGCCGCCCGTCCTGAAAAGTCAGGTTAATATGCACATCTGCGGGTAAA
>CAZGAU010000157.1:0-3233 GCA_964523725.1 uncultured Saprospiraceae bacterium | reverse complement strand
ACCGGCAAGCCGCCCGTCCTGAAAAGTCAGGTTAATATGCACATCTGCGGGTAAATCGGCGGGCATAGAAGTCAACGTCCACGCAGTGTTATTTAGTTCGCCGCCGTTCCACGATTTGTCTTTGGAATTACATGCAGTAAATATTCCGAGAATCGAAGTAAATAAAAGGAGTGGTAACTTGTTCATTGCGAGTGGTTTTGGTGATGGAGTGAAGATACAAATTTACCCCCAAAGCCAATTGAATTAACGCTTCGAACAAAGGAGATTTATCATCCCAACACCTGCAATTTCGCGTATTTCAACATGATGCGCCGTTTCTGCGGTTCTTCGATGTCCTTGAAATGAATGGTGGCGACCGGATTATCTTTATTACCATCCAAGCTGAGTACTTTGCCCTCGCCGAATTTGAGGTGGAGTACGTTTTGTCCGGCCTGGATCTGGTTCATCGGTGTAGGCTTGAAGGTTGCGGGATCTATATTTACAGCTGAGGCTGCCGCGGATTTTCGGGCGAAATTGCCTAATACTTTGGCGGTTGGCGTAGCTTCGGGCTGGCGCGAATTGGAACGCACCGACGCCGTGCTTTCTACATTTTCATGCGGAATTTCCGCCAGAAAACGGCTGGGCTCGCCCATGCGCAACTGCCCGTAACGATAACGGGAGCCGGCATAAGTCAGGGTCAAAAACTCCTCCGCACGGGTGATGGCAACGTAAAACAAGCGACGCTCTTCGTCCAAGCCATCGGGATTATCCATCGACATAAAAGACGGGAACAAATTTTCTTCCAAACCAGCCACAAAAACCGATTTAAACTCCAAACCCTTTGCAGAGTGCACCGACATGAGCGTGACGTGATCGGCATCTTCGGAATTCTGGTCGAGGTCGGTGATGAGGGCAATGTTTTGCAAATACGCGGCCAGACTGGTGTCCGCTTCATCGGTGCCGGCAACGCGCAGCACTTCATCCTCCACAAAAGCCTTGATCCCGTCGAGCAAGGCATTGACGTTATCCAGGCGACCCACCCCTTCGATGGTGGTGTCTTTTTTCAGCTCATCAATTAAAGTGGAGCGTTTGGCGATGTAAGCCGCGATATCGTAAGCATTATTCGTAGTGGCTTTGGCAGCAAAATCCTGGATCATGGCGACGAAGTTGTCAATGGAGTTTTGCGTGCGGCCGCCTAGATTCGCTTGCCCCAGGCATCGCCACATCGGCAGGTTCATTTGTCCGGCCAGAGCGCTGATCTTTTCAACGCTGGAATTACCGATATTCCGGCGCGGATAATTGATGACCCGGCGCAGCGCTTCTTCATCTAACTGATTGACAGCCAGGCGCAAATACGCGATCAAATCCTTGACTTCCTTGCGCTGGTAAAACGACAAGCCCCCAAAAACGCGGTAAGGCACATTGTAGCGACGCAGGTATTCTTCAAAAATCCGGGATTGAGCATTAGTGCGGTACAGAATCGCGATGTCGCTGTTGCGCAGGTGAAAGCGGTTTTTCTGTTCTACAATGGTGTCGGCAACGCGCTTGCCTTCCTCGTTGTCGTTTTGTGATTTGATGACCTTGATGCGCTGCCCGATGCCTTTGTCCGACCAGATTTTCTTTTGAATCTGCCGGCGATTATACGTAATTACTTCATTTGCAGCTTGTACGATGTGCTCGGTCGAGCGGTAATTTTGTTCAAGTTTAAAAACCTTGATGCCGTGCGGTTTGAAATCCTCCTCAAAATCCAGGATATTCTGGATCGTGGCGCCCCGGAATGCGTAAATACTTTGAGCATCGTCGCCTACCACGCAGATATTGCGCGGACTCCCATCGTATTGTACCAGTTTTTTGACAATAGCGTATTGCAGATAATTCGTATCCTGAAACTCGTCAACCAATACATATTTAAATTTCTTGCGATATTTATCTAACACTCCATCCGGATTGGTTTGTAATAATTCGTACAAGCGATATAATAAATCATCAAAATCCATAGCGCCGGAACGCTTGCAGCGCGCAACGTATTTCTCGTAAATCGTCACCGTATGCGGGCGTTTCGCCAGGCGATCCTGTTCCAGCAATTCCTGATTTTCAGCGTATAATTTTGGTGTAATTAAATTGCTCTTGGCCGAAGAAATCCGCGCCCGGATGGCGTTGGTGTTGTACACATTCTTGTCAAGGTTTAATTCTTTTATAATAGAATTGATGACACTGTTGGAATCCTCGGTATCATAAATCGTGAAATTGGAAGGATAGCCGATTTTAGCCGCTTCGACTCTAAGAATTCTGGCAAAAATCGAGTGGAACGTGCCCGCCCAAACCTGATTCGCGCGGTCGCCTACGACTTTGGCAATCCGCTCTTTCATTTCGCGGGCGGCTTTGTTGGTAAAGGTCAGAGCCAGGATTTCCCAAGGTGCATTACCTTTTTCTATAATATGAGCAATCCGGTAGGTGAGCACCCGCGTCTTCCCCGAACCCGGACCCGCCACCACGAGCACCGGCCCGTCGGTATTGGTGACCGCATCGCGTTGTACCGAGTTTAATTCGTTCAGATATGCGCCTCCTGATTGCTGTGCCATTTTTAGAATTTTGTTATTGGTTATTTGTTAATTACTTTAAAACGAACTAAATAAATATTAACAAATAACGATATAAAGAATAAGTAATAATGTAAAATAAGTAGTCAGACAGTTTTACAGTCGATTGTCGAAAGTCAAATTGATTTGATAATCAAATCCTTATAAAATATTTTATTTGAACTTAAAATTGTCTCTTTACTTATTACAAACAGTTGTTTACTGGTTTTCAAGCGCTTCCCAATATTCTACTGCCCGGCGCGTATGCGGAATGCAAATGGAACCACCGACCAGATTGGCAATCGCGAATACTTCAAACACTTCCGCGCGCGTGACGCCCAGTTCGTAGCAGGTGCCCAGGTGATACCGGATGCAATCGTCGCAACGCAGCACCATCGAAGCAATCAAGCCCAGCAATTCCTTGGTTTTTTTGTCCAGAGCGCCGTCCTGATAAGCATTGGTATCAAGATTGAAAAAGCGCTTGAGCACCAGATTGTCTTCCGACAAAATCTTTTCGTTCATCTTGGAACGATATTCGTTGAATTCGGTAACGATGGACATTTTATTTAGTTTAAAGTTCAAGGTTTAAGGTTCAAAAATTTAAGGTTCAAAAGTTTAAGGTTCAAAAGTTTGAAGTGTTCGCCGGTTGAAACCAGCGCTACTATAACAATGGTC
>CAZGAU010000156.1:0-12119 GCA_964523725.1 uncultured Saprospiraceae bacterium | reverse complement strand
ACTGCCTGGGTGCGGCGCCGCGCGTCGAGTTTCATCAATAAACTGGAAACGTGCGACTTCACGGTCGTTTCAGAAATAAAGAGTTTGTCTGCGATTTCCTGATTCGACAACCCTTGTGCAATTTCCTGCAAAACCTCGTATTCGCGGGGGCTGATGCCTAGCTCTCTTACCTTTTTTTCGTCGATGACTGTCGGCGCTTCTATGGTTTTTTCAATAATAACTTGTTCTTTTCTTTTGAAAACCAATCGACTAGTCAAAAAACCAAACAACAAAAACAAGCCTGCAAACAGCGCGATGAACAGTTCACTTTGCAATCTGTTCAATAGCAAAGAATATTTGCTTAATTGGAATAAAACAAGCAACAAAAAAGCCAGCACGCCGAATTGCAGCACAATTTTTCTCACAGGCAAAATTTTTAATAAAAATGAGGCGAATTAATCATCCTAATCAGGTTTATATTTTGTGATTGCTAAAATACACCTTTTTTAGTTTGACATGCCGAAAAGAAGCTGTAATTTGCCTCATCGGCTTTTGATTAGATAATAGATTTTAGAAGTTAGTTTTTGGATACCTCGGTGTATTTGAAAAATTTTCTATCGTCTAATGTCTGTCATCTAATGTCTAAAGAAACTGTATGAATCTACGAAAAACCTGGTTGCTCTTACCCCTCGGAGCGCTGCTCTCCTGCGACGAGCCCCAATCGGGTCTTTCGGAACCCTCCGTAGCCGTTATCGACACGCTTGAACTATCCGAAGAAGAGGAAGACGTGCCAGATGAACTGGTTTTCAGAAGAAATGGAAAGGTGCTCAATATACCTTTGTTCGAAGAACTTTATCAGAAATCTCCCCTCGATACCGTTGATTTTCCGTTCATAACTTCTAAACTGGTAGCAGCATTGGAGTATCAGCAACGCCTGTTGGATCAGCCCCGCCAGCGCAAAATCCACCGGGTTGGAAATTTAGTCATTACCCCGGATGAATTGCAGGAAACCATTCGAATTCTGAAGCAATGGCAACAGACCAAGCCATTTTTCCTTCACCATTACCTGGATGCGCATCAGATATGGGGTGAAGACCGCCGTGGAAATGTACAGTTTACCGCTTATTACACGCCAGTGATTAAAGTGAAAAAAAAGCCCGATGGCACTTTTAAATATCCGATTTATGAGCGTCCACTCGATTGGGAAGGGCCACTTCCAACTCGCTACGAAATTGAGGAAAAAGGCGTATTGAAAGGGAAAAATCTCGAGCTGGCTTATGCCCGAAACAAAGTGGATATTTATTATATGCAACTGCAAGGCTCCGGCTTTGTAGAATATCCCGACGGAAAAAAAGAATATTTTGCTTACAATGGCACAAATCGTCACCCTTACAGGAGTATTGAAAAATATATGATGGCTCAGGATGACATGGATATTTCCACCTTTTCCATTGATGCCATCAAACGGTTTTTAACTTCCAATCCACATCTCACCGATTCTGTTTTGTTTCAAAATCCATCCTATACCTTCTTTACACCTCGCAAAACGCAGCCCAGGGGCGCCGGCTCGGTAGCCTTGAGCAAAGAATTTTCCATTGCCGTGGACCGGCGCTATATACCGCTCGGGAGTTGCTTACTGGCGGCTTTTCCGGTGTATGACACCGAAACTAGGCAGTTGCGTCACGAATACCGCATTTTTTTGGCGCAGGATGTAGGCGGCGCCATTCGTGGTCCCGGGCATGTGGATGTGTACATGGGCGTTGGCAAGGAAGCCCAGCGCAAAGCCAGTTATCTCAAGCATTATGGCAAAATGTGGCTACTCCTGCCCAAACCGAATAAGGCGGTCTCCCTTTCAAATTAAAATTATTTTATACTTGTATTGGGTTATGTTTCAGTTTGGCATGGAATTTGTTTTTCATATGTAAAATAATTCTTATCACTAAAAAACAGAAAAACAAATATCTATAATATATTATATATTCGTATATTTTATATACTTTTGTCCAAATGTCTTTTTGAAACACTATTGCTTAATTAAAACCAGAAACACTATGCAAACCGAACCTATACTGAACAACGCTTCTCCGTAACCCAATCCCAAATATGATTTTAAAACTGCTTCAGCACAACAGGCGGTGGTTATCACTACTGGCTTGAAGGGGAGTTTTTTGTCTTCCCGGCTGCTGAATTGACGAGCGCATGAATGCTCTCGTCCGGGCGGTTTTTGCTGCAACCAGCCAGCTATTTGCTGCTGCGTTGCCCGGGAATTGTATGCCCATTACCGACCAAAGAATAGCTTAATGTTTTGATAATCAGAGAAATGAATCTGGTTTTCCAGGCTGTTCTATGCGTCCAATGTACCATTCGACTTTTACAAATTATTCAACCAGAAATTTTAATCCTTTACAAATCATGACAACGGCTAATAACAAAACCCAGAAAAATACATCTATCGAAAGCATTTTGTTGATTCTTCTTTTCGCATTTGGCGCGCTTGGTTTTATGTATGCTTTCAACGGTTCTAAAAATGATACTCCGGAAAATATCGTTATTACAGATGAACGACCGGTTTCGACAGTAGAAGATGCTGCGAATGTCAATTGAGTGTGAAAGTTGAAAAGGGCAGAAGTTGAGGAAGTTTGGAGTAGAATTCAGTTCACACTTCCTCAACTCCAAAACATTAAAAAAAATCTGATACCGATTTTAATCTTTTTTTTCATTTGTTTGTTTCGCTTGATGATCTTAAATTTGAAAACATGAAGCGACTGAAACATTTATTGGAACGTTCCGCCTTTGGGGTGTGCACTTACCTCGGCGAAAAAATGGGCATTGCCTCTGCCACGGTGCGCCTGTATTTTATTTATATTTCATTTGTAACGCTCGGTTCACCCCTGATTTTCTACTTGTTTGTCGCTTTCTGGCTCAATATTCGCAGCTATCTGAAGAGTGGGAAGAAACTGCTGTGGGGTTGAGTTCTACTTATTGAACAAGCATGCTCATAAATTAATCAAGTTTACAATATGACAAGCCACGATCCCCGCGGTCTCTGTCCTTAGGCGGCTCTCTCCAAGACTGACGCCTGCAAAGCCTTGGTCTAAAGCAGTTTGAATTTCCTGTTGCGAAAAATCGCCTTCCGGACCAATCAGAATTATTACACTTTGTTCGGCCCGGCAAATTTCCTTTAAATGCGGATTTTTTCCTTCGTCGAGATAAGCGATAAATCGTTGTTGAGCAATATTTTGTGAGATAAATTCTTCGAAAAGCGTCAAAACATTCAGCTTGGGAAGCCTTGCCTTAAGAGATTGTTTCATCGCAGCAACCAGGATTTTTTCCAGGCGGTCGGGTCTAATTTGCCGGCGCTCGGAATGTTCGCATAACAATGGGGTTACTTCATCAATGCCGATCTCGGTCGTTTTCTCCAGAAACCATTCAAAGCGGTCGATGTTTTTGGTAGGCGCGATGGCAATATGTGTCTTGAATGTTTTCGCCGGTTCTTCTCGCTGTTGCTGAATCTGTATCGAACACTCCTTTTTAGTAAAATCAAGTATTACACCTTTGTAAAAAGAGCCTTGCCCATCCACAAAATGCACAATGTCGCCGGGGCTATGCCGCAAAACCTGGGTGCAATGCCGCGCCTCTTCATCATGAAAAATAGCCAACTTGCCCTGAATATCAGTTGTGTAGAATAAATTCATGTTTTGCAATAATCTATGAAAATGCAGGATCGGTCGCAAAAAATCAAATCGGATATCAAAAATACAGTACCTTTGGCGTTAATCTTTCAACAGACGAAGAAAAAAAGTGTTTTGTTCAGTAGTTTTATGTTGGAAGCGGCAGATTTAACGTTTAGGTTTTTGAAAAATAGAAAAAAAACAATAGCTCCGAAATCTGCACAAGAATTACATTTAGCAATTAATAATCAACAACTTTTGCATGGATATTTTGATTATGGCAGGGCAGTTGATGCTGAGCCTGATGATTTTGGTGACATTGCACGAACTGGGACACTTTCTTCCGGCTCGTTGGTTTAATACCCGCGTAGAGAAATTTTATCTGTTTTTCGATCCCTGGTTTGCGCTTTTCAAAGCCCGGAAAGTAAATGGAGAATGGAGCGTTGCCAGTATTTTCAATAAAAACAAGGAATACCTGGAGGAACGCAAAGACGTCACCGAATACGGTATCGGTTGGTTGCCATTGGGCGGTTATGTGAAAATTGCCGGTATGATCGACGAGAGCATGGATACCGAACAAATGAAACAACCGGCACAACCCTGGGAGTTTCGTTCCAAGCCGGCCTGGCAGCGCCTAGTTATAATGCTGGGCGGTGTAACGGTCAATTTTATCCTGGGCTTTCTGCTGTACGCGATGGTGCTGTGGGTTTGGGGCGAAGAATACCTTCCCGCTGAAAACGTAAATGCGAAATATGGTATTTATGTGGATTCGCTGGGCGAGGAGATGGGCTTGCGTGATGGAGACAAGGTACTTTCGGTAGGTGATCAACCTTTTGAGAAGTTTAATGATCGGCTTGTTGTTCGCGAGATCATTATCAATAATGCCAATAAGCTCACGGTTGAACGCGATGGCAAGGAAGTGGTGGTTCCGATTGAAGAGAAATTTGTCAGCATTTTATCAAGCCGGGAAAATAAGAATAAGCGTTTATTTGGTCCGCGCACGCCATTTGATGTGGGGTTGGTGACCAAGGATTCTCCCGCCGAAAATGCAGGAATTAAAGTGGATGATAAAATCATTGCTTTTAATGATACGCCGACGCCGTTTTTTACGGATTTCCAGAAACTGGCGCGCCAGCACAAAAATGAGCCAGTCACAATAACCGTGGTTCGCAATGAAAATGATACCATTCCGGTAAATCTGACTACCACCGAAAATGGTACAATCGGAGTGGCCACCAAAAGCCTGGATTATTACTTCGACCTCAAGCGCCAGGAATACACCTTGCTGGAAGCACTTCCACTAGGCGTAACCAAGGGGTTGGGCTTTTTGAACGATCAGCTCAAAGCTTTCGGTCAAATGTTCAGAGGTAAGATCAAGGTTTCTGAAAGCCTCGGGGGATTAGGCTCTATTGGCGGGATGTTTGGCGGTGAGTGGCTCTGGGAACGTTTCTGGCTGATGACGGCTATTCTGTCGTTGATTCTGGCGTTTATGAACTTGCTTCCGATTCCGGCACTCGATGGCGGGCACGTCATGTTCCTCTTATATGAAATGATCAGCGGTCGCAAACCGAGCGATAAATTCCTTGAATACGCCACCACAGTTGGTTTTATTCTTGTGCTGGGTTTGATTTTGTATGCCAATGGTCTGGATATCTGGAATGCGATCAAGCATTTGTTCGGCAGATAAAAATCTGGGTCTTAGCGTCTTTTTGGAAAGAAAATTGTGTTATGAATTATTTTGAATTTTTTGATCTGCCGGTGTCTTTTCAGCTTGACGAAGCGGAGCTCAAACGCCGGTTTTACGAAACTAGTAAGAAATATCATCCTGATTTTTATACACTTGAATCAGCAAGCAAACAAACGGAAATCCTGGAGCTTTCAACCTTGAACAATGAAGCTTACCGGACGCTGGCGGATTTTGACAAAAGAATGCGTTACATTCTAGAGATGAAAGGCGTATTGGCTGAGGAGGGGAAAAATGACATTCCACAGGATTTTCTGATGGAAATGATGGATATCAACGAGGCGTTGATGGAGTTGGAGTTTGACTTTGATGAAGCGACCTATCAACAAACGCTTCAGCAAATTGAAGTCCAGGAAAAAGCGATTTTTCAGGAGGTAGCTCAAATAATTGAGCAATACGATGATAAAAAAGCGACCGATACGGAACTTTCCACCGTTCGGGATTATTATCTTAAAAAGCGATACCTGTTGCGTATTCGGGAGAATTTGGCTAAATTCGCACCGCAAATGTAAGAAGGAAACAGCGCTGAAAAAAATGTCAAAAAAAATTTAATCGCGGTTTCCAAATTCCGAAATTTGAAATATATTTGCAGCCGCTCTGAAAGCAGAGCGAGTCAAATAATAAAATAAATGCCGAAGTGGCGGAACTGGTAGACGCGCTGGATTCAAAATCCAGTGATGGCAACATCGTGTGGGTTCGAGTCCCACCTTCGGTACCTGATACTAAAAAACTACAAATTACCGGAATGGCGGAATTGGTAGACGCACACGTTTCAGGGGCGTGCGGGGCAACCTGTGCGGGTTCGAGTCCCGCTTCCGGTACTAGCTGAAAATCAAAGGGTTAAGAAATTTAAATTTCTTAACCCTTTTTCTTTTGCACGCCATTTGCACGCAAATTCAGATTTGTTTTGGGCTGTTTTGGTGCTATTTGTAGCACAAAACTTTAACATAAATTTATTCTTTCTTTCGTCGAATTTTTTCTTGCACAAAGAATTTTGGGTGGAAAGAGAAGGAAACTTAATAGGTAAATTTAATGTGTTGTGTCATTTGCTTCGCCTTACAAGCAGAGGGTCGGCGGTTCGAATCCGCCTCAGCGTGGCTCCCTATTTAAGTCATACTTACGCCCCCATTGGGCAAAGACCCATCATAGAAGTGAGCACGGAGATAAATGCCCGCTTGTATATGGCGAGTGCCATTAGCCCAAAAGGAGATCTGGTTTATTTAATCAGAAAACGCCCCTTGAACGGACAAGCAATCGTGGAATTTTTGGAATCTTGTTCCAGTATTTTAAAAGAAAGCTCCTTATCATTTGGGATAATGCCTCTATACACAATTGTAAAACAACCAAAAAATTCCTTGCTACCTCCCCAACAGCCAAAAAACTGTATTTAGCTCAACAGCCTAAATACTCACCAGAGTTGAATGCCGATGAACAAGTCTGGAATTATTTAAAATGTGTCGCCCTAACTAACCTCATCATATCCTCGATAAAATGGCTCCTATTTAACATCAATTCACGCGCCTGCGTTCTTCCTCCGCCCCGGTTTCGCGTTGGCGGGCACCTTTTAATTTGTTATTGCCAAAATTGCGGGTATAAGTGAGCTTAAATGTTCGCTGACTGAAATCAATATCTCCACGTCCGACGATATTATATTCCGGAAAATTTGTTTCAAAGCGGTATTTCAGAGAATTCAACAGATCATCCACTCCGAAACGCAGCGTTCCCCAATTGCCCTTGAGTTTTTTCTGGATGCCTACATTCAGCGCGCCCATCGGCAAGGCTACACCTGCTCCATCGAGTGCTTTGGTTTGATAAAATCCAACCAGTTCGGCGCTGAAATCCTTGGGCAAGGTGAAACTGTTTATCCAGACGATTTGTAAGTTTTGCGTTTGCAACTGCACCGGATTTTCTTCATAATAAGCATTCACTTCCTGCCAGGTACCGATGAGGTTGTTTTGCATATTCCACCATTTTGTTACCGACAAGGGGAAGGTAACGGTAAACGCAGCAGTCTTACGATTTTTCATATTCCTTGCTTCCAGGATCACTTTGTTCGTGCCTTCAATAATGCGCTGTTGGAAACTAGAGATAGCGCTATCCTCCACGGTATATTGGGCAGAAAACAAAACGGTTTTAAAGCGATAGTCCAGTTTCACGTTATTAGAAATTGAAGGTTGCAAGGCAGCATTGCCGGAAATAAAGGTGGACGGATCAAAGAAAAACACGAACGGTGCCATGTCATTGAAAGTCGGGCGGGTAATGCGACGACTATACGAGACATTTGCAGAATTATTATCATCAAAGGTTCTGGATAAGAATACGCTTGGAAAAAAATTGCCATAATGCCGATCCACGATGTCTGCTTGCTCCACTGTACCAAGGTTAGAATTGGTGTATTCATACCGCAGCCCCAGCTTCAATGAAGTTTTTTTATCTAGGGAAACATCAAAAGCGCTATAAGCCGCGCCAATACTTTCATTCAGCTGATATTTGGCTGTCAGATCGGGGGCAAACATGCGGGTGCCATTTTGAATGTCGGCAACGGTTACGTCATTGTCAAAACGTGAAAGCGTGCCCTTTATGCCGACTTCCATCTTGATTTTATCTGAAAAAGGCTTGGTGTAATCCAGTCTTGCAACGCCTACTTTTATTGGGGTAACTTTTCCGCTAAAGGTTTGATTTTTGTACAAAAACTGATTGTTGCGATCGGAATAACTGGTAAAATAATCTGACGGATTTTTATTATCATATTGCAGATAATCAGCATCAAAAGTCAAGGTTTCATTTTCTCCAAAAGTATGTTGCAAATTCAAATTGCCACCAAAGTGCTTCCAATGATTGATTTCATCAATATCAACCAAGATGAGGGTATCCAATTGCGCATTGGTCGAAATATTGGAGCGGGTCAGCGCATCCAGGCTCCAGCGATTGTCATAACCAGAAATAAGCAAGCCCAGAACGGTTTTTTCATTCAAATTGAAGTCCATGCCCAAGCGGGCATTGTGGTTGCGCTGCACGGGGTCACGTACGCTGCGCGTGTCGGTTTCGATGGTTTGCTCATTGAGTTGCACCTCCCGATTAAAACTAAAAATTTGTTCCTGGGCATTTCGACTGAAGGAATAATCTCCATACAAATTGAAGCGATTTTTACGATAATTGAAATTGATGCCCGCCGAAGCAATATCACCATTTCCAATTCCGCCCGATAAAGTGTAAGAACCATTCAATCCTTGGTCGCTCGATTGCTTCAGCACAATATTGATAAATCCGGCGTTTCCTTCGGCATCAAAATTGGCGGGTGGCGTCGTGATTAATTCAATTTTTTGAATATTACTCGAAGGCATACCGTCCAATAGTTGTACGACTGCACTAATCGGCATTCGATTGATTTTGCCGTTTATCATTACAATCACGCCGTCTTTTCCAGCCAGCGCAAGGCTATTATTTTGGCGATTCACCACCACGCCCGGCGAGCGTTCCAACACTTCCAGGGCAGTAGCTCCGGCAGCAGTAATACTGTTTTCTACGTTGACCACCATTCGGTCAATTTTTTGCTCAAAGAGGGCCTTTTTGGCAACAATTTCTACCGTTTCCAATTGTGCAATGTCTTCCTTGACTTTTATTTTACCGAGGTCTTTATTCAATCCATTATTTTTTATTTCAAAAATAGCAGTGCGATAAGTTTTATAACCGATCATACTGATTTCCAGGAGGTAAGCGCCGGGAGCAACATTTTCAACCACAAAAATGCCGTCATTTTCGGTAATAGCGCCTTTTACCAGCGACGTATCAGCAGCGCTCAACAAAAGAATATTGGCAAAGGAAACCGGCGTTTCTTTTTCGTTAAAAACGACGCCTTTGATTTGGGATTGAGCCAATCCGGTTTGTAGCAAAACAAAGAGGAACACAATTCCTCCTAATAGTTTTCTCATCGTATTCATGTTGTTGAAATTTTTTATGGCAGTTAATAATGTTGAGTGTTTGTCAGGACAAAGGTGCGGGCAAATACGAGGCGTGGCATCCACATCTTGATGTGGATAAGAGTGATTTTATAAATAAATGAAAGAGAATAGTTTGCTGCTAATCGAGTTTGTATCCCGTCAAGATCGGAACGGTCACATACGTCATTTCAAATAACTGACGGTTTTGCATACACACCACCACAATCGTTTCACGGTATGGGCTTTTGAGAATGCCTGCGACTTTCATTTCATGGACGGGGAAATAATCTTTCCAGATCAACTTCGGATCGAACTTATTGCTCTTCAGGAAATATTGATTCGGATTTTCTTCGTCCTCTTCTTTCTCCACTCCTTCCACTGTAAAAGTTATATCCTTGTAATTAGGCTGTTGCAAAAATTCCCCGGAAGGATTCGGCACAATGCCTGCTTTTTCTAAGGTCTCCATCACGATCGCTTCGCGTGCCATCCACGCATATTTAAAGCGCTGCTCTTCTGTTTCCCCTTTTTTTATCTGGATCACAAAATGGCTTTCCGCCCCTTCCGATGCTTCATCCTCGGAGCCTTCCTCCAACATACCATAGGTAATTTGCTTGTTCCAAATAATATCGCCGGTATTCATATTTTGGATGGTATAGGTCATCTGGTAACCCAGATCATAAGTATAGGAATGGGTGACCCAAGCAAAATTCCCGTCCTTCGACCAACCCAGGGGGTATAACTTGGTAAATTCTACGTGATGCCCATTTTCGTCGAGTTCGTCCCCGGATGTTTTCGGGTTTTCATAAAAAACCAGTTCCTCCAGCTTTTTAGAAAATTCACTTTCCTTCAAGATAGAAGCAGAATAGTACACCGTAGGGGCATTTAGATCTTCCTCTGTTAAATCGTCATCAAAGACCGTTGACGCTTCGATCTGGAGCTTTTCCGATGTTTCTTCGGGGGGCGTTGCGGTTGTATTTTTACAAGCGATTAAAAAAATGCCGCAGAGAATGGGTAAGAGCAATATTAGCTTATATTTCATGGTGCTTTGTTTTAAAAAAGTGATAGTTCGAATCTGACACAGCAAGGTTTCATTAATTTCGGTATGTATTTGAGAAGCCTCCGAGCCTTCGGCTTAGGTTTAAATAAAAGAAGGAAGACTCGGAGGGGTATGAAAATTACTTGACGGATCATCACTGGGATGATTTGCTTTAAGCAATTTAATTTGAATGATCTCATAGTTAAAAAATTTTAGATTGTGATTATCAACTCAATTATTGCATCTCAAAAAACCTGATAATCAGGAGTTTGGATTCCACGCAAAGATGTAGGAAGCGATAAGCAAATCACCCGCACTTATTTTTCAAAAAGCAGGACGTATTTTACAAAGTTTCGGAGTCTTTGAACTAAGTGTCATCAGTGTGAAGAAGCCTTGGAGTGCCAGAGAAAAACGCTATTGGTTTTCCCAGAGCTGTTTGAGCTATTCTAAGAATTAAGCCAAAAATTACCGTCTCTATCTTTTTTACAAATGCCCTAGCACTCATAATCCTCATTTTGAATGTATTTTACTTACACGCTCCACCTGTTATGGAAGAGAACAGCTTTGAGTTAATAGAATAACAAAGTGTTTTACCGCCTTCGATATAAGTATTTTCCACTGAAAATATTTTTTTCCACTGACTCACATCTAATGCTTGCCCCGAAATGCTATATTGAGTGCCTCCATTTATTAAAGTAAATGTCTTGGACTTACCCGCTTCTAAATACACTTCTTGAGATTCGACATTACCATCATATCCTTTATAAGCTACCTTAAACCAGTTTTTTTGAACACTATTATTTTTCACAGTAATTTTAGAGTAGCCCGGAGAAGAGCTTTTTTTCTTTATGACTACCTTAAACTGAGCATAAACAGGATCTGAAGAACTGACATGAGCCGTTAGGATGTGGCTAGGCGCATAGCTCTCAATATCTTCGACACAATCATAACAACGAGCAACGTAATATCCATCGCTTGTTTGTAAAGCATATTTTCCATTACTTAATTTTATGGGCTTGAATTGTGCTTTCGGATCTCTATAACTATCTCCATTAAAGAGTAATGTTCTGCTCTTTTTACATTTTTGGATACAGCTAGAACAGGTAATTAGATAAATATTATTTTTACTTTCTCTCAATGCAACTTTTCCTCCACCTACTTCAATTACTTCAAATTCCCTCGCTCCTTCCTCCTTTAATACAGGAATACTTACATCAAGGGAACTATTCGTTCCTGTTGTATTTAAACTGTAAAATGTATTAGGGTAAAATTGTTGCAACCAAAGTCCATTGTCTGCTTGCAATGCGATTTTGGTGCCATGCTCAAAAGGATTTTGAGAAAAAACTACATTATTCAACAGGATTAGAAAAACAGCTAACATCAATTTTCTCATGGTTCGATTGAATTTTAAAATTGTTTTAAAATAAATGAAGTTAAACCAATTGGTAACCGATCAAGAAGGGAACAACGAATTCATGTCATTCCAAAAACTGCCTTCTTTACAGATCGATTTTAGCTCCACGCAAAGATGTAGGAAGTGATCAGCAAATCACCCGCACTTATTTTTCAAAAAGCAGGACGTATTTTACAAAGGCAGGAAAAATGTTAGGATTTATCTTGCAAAAAGGGTGAATAAAAAATGCTAATTATTTGATATTTAATCAATTGCGGAAGTTGCTCGGCGTTTCGCCAAATGCTTGCTGAAACATCCGCGAAAAATAGTTGGGATCGGAAAAGCCGACGGTGTA